>DASYKU010000044.1 GCA_035995165.1 Mycobacteriales bacterium | reverse complement strand
CCGGTTCGCGACGACCAGCACGACCGCCACCAGCACGCCCACGACGAGGACGGCGACCAGCCCCAGCAGCAGCCGGCGCCGTACGGGTGGGAGGGCGGACAGCACCCACCCATCCTGCGGGCCACCCGGTACGCCCGGCGTGAACTGTCGGACCCGGCCGTTACGGTCCGGCCATGGCACTGGACTTCCAGCTCGTGATCGACTGCGCCGACCCGCACGGGCTCGCCGACTGGTGGGCCGACGCCCTCGGCTGGGACGTAGAGCCTCAGGACGAGGCGTTCATCCGCAAGATGCTCGACGAGGGGCACGCGGCCGAGGACGACACGACCACCCACCACGGCCGGCTGGTGTGGAAGACCGGCGCGGCGATCAACCATCCCGGCGGGCCGGACAGCGGCCGACCACGGATCCTGTTCCAGCTCGTCCCGGAGTCGAAGACGGTCAAGAACCGGGTCCACATCGACCTCCGGCCGCCCCAGCCGGACGCCGAGGGCCAGATCGCCGACCTGGTCGCCAAGGGCGCGACGCTGCTCGGCCGCGGGTCCGAAGGCCCGATGACGAAGTGGGCCGTGCTCACCGACCCGGAGGGCAACGAGTTCTGCGTGCCGACTAGCTGACCAGCACCACCTCGAGGGTGCGAGGGCCGTGTACGCCCTCGACCCGCTTCAGCTCGATGTCGCTGGTCGCGGACGGGCCGCTGATCCAGGTCAGCGGGCGGTCCGGGTCGAGCCGGGCGACCGCCTCCGGCACGGTCTGGACGACCTGGTCGGCGCGCACCACGCACAGGTGGTAGTCGGGGACCAGGGTGATCACCCGGCGGCCCTGGTCGGCCGCGGCGTCCAGGACGATCGTGCCGGTCTCGGCGACGGCGACCGCGCAGGCGGTGACGACGCCGTCGAGGCGGTCGATGTCGGTCGCGGCGAGGCCGTCGTCGACGACCGCGCCGGGCAGGTCCCAGGGCAGGCCGGGCGGGACCACGATCCGGGCGGCGCCGCGGTCGGTGAGGGCGGCGACGAGCGTGCCGAGGAGGTCCGCCGGCGCGCAGCGGCGGACCGCGGCCTTGTAGTCGACCAGCCGGTCGGCGAACAGGTCTAGACGCGCGCCCTCGTCCAGGTCGCCGCCCCGCCGGTACGCACGCGGGATCTCCGGAACGGTCGGACGGTCCCCGAGCGCCAGCCGGATCCGCGCCAGCACCTCGTCCCGCGCACTCACGCCGCCCCCGCTCCGTCTCCGCCCGCCGCGGGTGGCGGGGTGGCGGGAGGGGGGCTCCCGTGGGTGCGCGTCCACCAGTCGCGGAAGCCCTCCGCCGGGGGGACCGGGAGGTCGCGGCTGGCGGTCCAACCGGACAGCGGCGGCGGCAACGACCGGATCCGTCCCCGCCGACCGCCGAGCAGCCGGCCCGCCCGGGAGGCCGACCGCGTGGCCGCCCACCGCCGCGGCGACCCCATCGCGTACGCGGCGGCCCGCATGACCGCGCGTTCCGGCGCCGGGTGCGGCACCTGCGCGCGCAGGTGCACGAGCATGGTCGGGATGTCGATCGCCACCGGGCAGACGTCGTAGCAGGCCCCGCACAGCGACGACGCGTACGGCAGCGTCGCGTTCAGCTCCGGCCCGGTCAGCTGCGGCGACAGCACCGCCCCGATCGGCCCCGGGTACACCGACCCGTACGCGTGGCCGCCGGTGCGCTCGTACACCGGGCAGACGTTGAGGCAAGCCGAGCACCGGATGCAGCGCAACGCGGACCGCCCGGACGGATCCCCGAGCACCGCCGTCCGCCCGTTGTCCAGCAGCACGAGGTGGAAGTCCTGCCCCTCCACCGCCCCCGACCACATCGACGTGTACGGGTTCATCCGCTCGCCCGTCGACGACCGCGGCAGCAGTTGCAGGAACACCTCCAGGTCCTGCCAGGTCGGCACCAGCTTCTCGATCCCCATCACGGTGATCAGCGTCGGCGGCAGCGTGAGGCACATCCGCCCGTTGCCCTCGGACTCGACCACCGACAGCGTCCCGGTGGCCGCGACCGCGAAGTTGGCCCCGGAGATCGCGACGCGCGCGGACAGGAACTTCTGCCGCAGGTGCCGCCGGGCGGCCTCGGCCAGCGCGGGCGGCGAGTCGGTGAGGTCGGCCGGCGCCGGCAGCCCGACCGCGCCCATCTCGCGCAGGAAGATCTCCCGGATCTCGGCCCGGTTGCGGTGAATCGCCGGCACCAGGATGTGCGAGGGCTTGTCGTGGCCGAGCTGGACGATCAGCTCGGCCAGGTCGGTCTCCCAGGCCGCGATGCCGGCGGCCTCCAGCGCTTCGTTGAGCCCGATCTCCTGGGTGGCCATCGACTTGACCTTGACCACCTCGTCGGCCCCGGTGGCGCGCACCAGCTCGGTCACGATCCGGTTCGCTTCGGCGGAGTCGCGGGCCCAGTGCACCGTCCCGCCCCGCGCGGTGACCGCAGCCTCCAGCTGGAGCAAGAGCGAATCGAGGTTCGCCAGCGTGTGGTCCTTGATCGCCGCGCCCGCGGCCCGCAGCGATTCCCAGTCCGGGACCTCGCCGACCACCCGGGCGCGCTTGGCCCGGATCGTCGCGGTCGCGTCGCCGAGGTTGCGCCGCAGCTGCGGGTCCGCGACCGCGGCCCGCGCGGCCTCCGGGAACGGCCGCCCGCGCAGCTGCGACGTGTCCACCGCCCGCGGCAGGCCCAGGAACGTGCTCACGCGACCCCCTCCCGGGACGCCAGGATCTCGGCCAGGTGCACCGTACGCACGCCGGTGCGCAGCCGGGACAGCCCGCCGCCGATGTGCAGCAGGCAGGACGAGTCGCCGGCCGCGCAGACCTCCGCCCGGGTGTCCAGCACCGCGCGCATCTTGTCCGCCAGCATCGCGGTCGAGGTGTCCGCGTTCTTCACCGCGAACGTGCCGCCGAACCCGCAGCACTCCTCCGCCCCCGGCAGCTCGACCAGGTCCAGGCCGCGGACCGCACGCAGCAGCCGCAGCGGCCGGTCGCCGACCCGCAGCAGCCGCAGCGAGTGGCAGGTCGGGTGGTACGTGACGCGGTGCGGGTAGGACGCGCCCACGTCGGTCAGCCCGAGCACGTCCACCAGCAGCTCGCTCAGCTCGTACGTCCTCGCCGCGACCGCCGCCGCCCGCGCGGCCAGCTCCGCGTCGCCGGCGGCCCGGGCGAGCGCGGCGTGCTGGTGCCGAACCGAGCCCACGCACGACCCGGACGGCGCGACCACCACCTCGTACGGCTCGAACGTCTCGACGTGCCGGCGGACCAGCGGCAACGCCTCGGCCGGGTAGCCGGTGTTGACGTGCATCTGCCCGCAGCAGGTCTGGCCGGGTGGGAACACCACCTCGTGGCCGAGCCGCTCCAGGACCTCCACGGTGGCCCGCCCGGCCGCGGGCACCACGGCATCGACCAGACAGGTCAGGAACAGCGCGATCCGCACGTGCTCATCTCAGCACGGATCAGTCGACCGGATCGGTCGCGTCCGCCGATGTCCGGTGTTCCTGCACGGTGTCCGGGGCCGCCTCCGGGTCGTACTCGCGCTCGTCGGAGTCGGCGAGGATGGCCGCGGCCTGCGCCTCGGGGTCGTCGCTGCCGGCCGCCCGCTCCTCGGGCAAGAGGTCGTCCGCGCGGTGCCGTATCCGTTCCTGGTCCGGATCCATGGCCCCGGCATTCCCGCTCGGCCCGGCGAGCAACCCCTCGGCCCAGGCCGGGTGCTCGTGCAGCGCCCAGCCGACCGGGACCCGGCCGGTACGCATGCCGCGGCGGGCGTCCTCGTCCCGGGTGGCGAAGTAGAGGTGGCCGACGACGAGCAGCAGCACCGCGAACGCGGTCCAGTCGTGCACGAACGTCGCGCCGATGCGCAGGTCCAGCGGCCAGCGCTTGCCGAAGTAGAGCACCACGCCGGTGCCGAGCAGGACCAGCCCGCCGCCGGTCGACAGCGACGCGTTGAGCTTCTGGCCGGCGTTGAACTTCCCGACCGGCAGCCCGGCCCCGCGGCGGTCGCGCCGGCGCAGCCACTCCCGGTCGACCCGGGTCATGCGGTTGAGCAGCCGGTAGTCGGTGCGGGTGGCGCGGGTGAACCAGCCCAGCAGCGCCGGCACCGGCAGCGCCAGCCCGGACCAGACGTGGACGTCGACGACCAGGCCGTGCCGGCCGACCAGCTCGGCGATCGGCTCCAGGTAGAGCACGGCCGCGGTGGCCAGGCAGGTGATCCCGAGCACCGCGGTGGCCCGGTGCACCAGTCGCGACGACGGCGCGAACCGTTCCAGGTCAGGACGTCGGGTCATCGCTGCGCCCGTTGGAGCGGCCGACCCAGCCGTCGACCTCGTACCCGCGGTGTTCCCAGTAGCCGGGCTCGACGTCCGCGGTCAGCTCGATGCGGTCGAGCCACTTGAGCGACTTGTAGCCGTACATGGGCAGGACGGCGAGCCGGACCGGGCCGCCGTGCGCGCTGCTGATCGGCTTGCCCTGCAGGCCGGTCGCGACCAGCACGTCGCGGCGGCGGGCCTGGTCCAGGGTGAGGCTCTCGCTGTACGACCCGTCGTACGAGACGAACCGGACGGCGGTGGCGGCGGGGCGCGGGCGGGCCGCGGCGAGCAGGTCCGGCAGCGCGACGCCGGACCAGGTCACCGACGGCACCCGCCAGCCGGTGACGCACTGGAAGTCGCGGACCAGCGAGGTCTGCGGGAGGCGGGCCAGCTCGGGCATCGTCCAGGTCCGCGGGGCGGCGACCAGGCCGCCGATGCCGATGCGGACCTCGGCGGCGGTGCGGCGCGGGATCGAGCCGGTCACCGAGTAGAACCGGAAGCCGGCGCCGGCGGGGATGAGCTGGGTCAGGCCGGTCGGGTCGCGGGGGCCGACGACGCCGAGTACGGCCTGTTCGGCGTCGGACAACCGGCGCCCGAACGCGAGCGCCAGCGCCCCGAGACCCAACGCCCCGAGCACGACCCGCCGCCCCACGGGCACACCGTCGTCCGAGCTCACGTGTCCATCCTGCGCCTTCGCCGGTGCAGGACGGACAGCCGCCTCCCCGGGGGCACGGATGGCCGCTCCCCCGGGGAGGCAGACGGACGGGTCAGCGACCGCGCATGGCGGACAGGACGGCGTCGTGGACGGCGGTGTTCTGCTGGGAGCGGGCGAGGCGCTCGGCGCCCGGTCCCTCGGCGGTCAACGGCGTCGCGGCGCCGGTGTGCTGGCCGCTGGTCCAGTCGACGGTGAACTGCAGGTCCGTACCGGCGACGGTGAACGGCCCGTCCTCGGCCGACGCCGCGTCGCCGGACTCGTCAGCCGGGTCGACGTTCTCGATCGCGAGCCCGCCGGTCTCGTGGTCACCCTCGACCAGGATCAGCGTCCCCGGGTGCCGCGCCGCGAACGCCTTGGCCACCGCGACGGTCCGGTCCAGCGCCTGCCCGGCGGCGAGCACCAGGTGGGCGTTGTTCGAGTGCGCCATCTCGTCGATGCCCTCCTCCTCCAGGAAGAGGAAGAACCCGTCCCGGTCCTTCGACAGCACGTCCAGCGCCTTGGTCGCCATCTCCGGCAGCGGCACGACCGGCGCGTACGCGGCGCCCTCGCCCTCGTTCGCGGCCGTGAACATCTCCTCGTTGGCGAACAGGCCCAGGAGCCTCGCCGACCGGCTGGCCCGCAGCTGGGCCCGGGTGCTCACGTAGTCGTAGCCCAGCGCCTCGGCCCGCCGGACCAGGTTGCCCTCGGTGCCGCTGCTCTGCTCCTCCTCGTCGTCCGGGTACGCGCCGGGCGTGCCGGGCGGGAACCACCGGTCCTCGCCGCCGCCGAGGATGACGTCCGGCCGGCTGCCGACCAGGAACTGCCGGGCGATCTCGCTCTGGTCGTCCCGGTCGGGGACATGCGCGCCGAACGCGGCCGGCGACGCGTCCGTCACCTGTGCGGTCGTGACCAGGCCGGTCGATCTGCCCATGGCCCGGGCCCGCTCCAGCAGCGTCGGCACCGACCGCCCGGCCGGGTCGACCCCGACCGCGCCGTTGACGGTCTTGACCCCGCTGGCGAACGCGGTCGCCGCGGCGGCCGAGTCGGTGACGGCCTGCTCCGGGTCGGCCGGGTCGGTGTGCGTCCACCCCGAGTAGCGCAGCGAGTCCATCGCGAGCTCACCGTGCCGGCCCTTGGTCGCGAGCCGGATGAACTCGCGGTGCGCGATCCCCATCCCGTCGCCCTGGATGAAGATCACGTTCCGGGCCCGGTCCGCGGAACCGGTCAGGGCGGCCGGGGCGGCCGGTGACGCCGGTCCCGCGACCGCACCACCGACTCCGGCCAGCGCGGCGACCACCGCGGCGACCAGGGCGAGGCCCTGGACGCGGCGACCGGGACGGGATGCGAGCGACCGGACCATGGGGCCTCCCGGAGGTAAACGTTCAGCATTGAACAGCCCTCGTTCTACCCTTCGGCACGGAACCATGTCGAGACGGCCGCGGTGGTGGGGATCTAGGGTCGGGTCATGAACGTGGTCTTCGTGGAGCCGTCGTTCCCCCCGACCCAGCGGCACTTCACCCGGGCCCTGGCCGGGACCGGGGCGTACGTGATCGGGATCGGGGAACGGCCCGCCGACTGGCTCGACGACGAGCTGCGCGGCTGGCTGAGCGAGTACCACCAGATCGACAACGTCACCGACGTCGGCCATCTGACCGACTTCGTCCGCTGGGTGCAGACCCGGCTGTGGGTCGACCGGCTGGAGACCACGATCGAGGCCCACACGCTGCCGGTGGCGCACGTCCGGGAGGCCTGCTCCATCCCCGGGACGAGCTCGCGGACGGCGTGGTTGTGCCGGGACAAGCCGTCGATGAAGCAGGCCCTGCGGGAGGTCGGCGTCCCGACCGCGGCCTCCACCGCCGCCGCCCACGTCGAGGAGGTGTACGCGTTCGCCGACTCGGTCGGCTTCCCGCTGATCCTCAAGCCCCGCACCGGCGCCGGCGCGCTGGACACCGTCCGGGTCGACACCCGCGACGAGCTGGCCGGCGCGCTGGGCGGCATGGGTGCGGCCGACTCGATCGCGGTCGAGGAGTTCGTCGAGGGCCACGAGGGCTTCTACGACACGCTCTCCGTGGACGGCGACCCGAAGCTCGACTTCGTCTCGCACTACTTCCCGAACGTGCTGGAGGCGATGCGGACCCGCTGGATCTCGCCCCAGTTCGTGGCGACCAACCGGATCGACACCGAGGCCGACTACCGGCAGCTGCGCGAGCTCGGCCGGGACGTCAACGAGGCGCTCGGCATCGGCACCACCGCGACCCACATGGAGTGGTTCTTCGGCCCGAAGGGGCTGCGGTTCTCCGAGATCGGCTGCCGGCCGCCGGGCGTCGGCGCCTGGGACCTCTACTCCGCCGGCAACGAGATCGACCTGTACGGAGCCTGGGCCGACGCGATCGTGCACGGGCACGTCGGCCCGGCCCCGACCCGGGCGTACGCGGCCGGGATCGTCGCGCTCCGCCCGGACGCCGACGGCGCGATCACCTGGATCGAGGGCATCGACGAGGTGCAGGGCCGGTTCGGCGACTGGGTGCTGGACGCGCACCTGCCCGCGCCGGGGACGCCGACCCAGCCGGTCGAGGCCGGCTACATGGCCAACGCGTACGTCCGGATGCGGCACCCGGACTACGACGTGCTGCGGGGCATGCTCGACGACGTCGGCCGGTCCGTACACGTGCACGCGGGATGAGCGAGCCCGAGCGCCCGCAGGGCGAGCGGGGAGCGACGAGGGCTGTGCCGGCCGAGGAACGAGGCCGGGTCCGGCCGAGGAACGGGGGGATGAGCGAGCCCGAGCGCCCGCAGGGCGAGCGGGGGATGAGCGGGGGATGACCGTCACGGTCCTGGGGCCGCAGCGGCGGCCCACGGTCCAGCCGGTGCCGCCGGGCACCGTCGCCGCCACGGTCACCGCGGGCTGGCGCGAGCGCGAGGCCGACGACGCCGAGCTGGACGGCCTGCTCGGGGGGAGCACGGTCAACCTCCGGCTGCACACCCGCTGGCTGACCGTGCTGGACGCCGACCCCGAGCTGGCCGACGCCGAGCTGAACCACCGGGCCGTGCTGGAGGAGCTGCAGGACCTCTACGCGCTGCAGGTGGGCAACGCCGAGCAGGCCGCGGTCGCGATCCGGCGCAGCAGCACCCGGCCCCGCACCCGGGCCGCCGCGCTGGCCGACTCCGAGGAGGCGCTGCGGCTGCTGGACGCCCGGCACCTGGCCCGGGTGACCGAGGTCCGGGCCGACTTCGAGGCGGCCTGGCGCCCGGGTGAGCGGGACGCGGTGGCCCAGCAGCGGGCCCAGGTCGCCGCGGTGCTGGAGGACACCAGCCTGCTGGTGGTCACGGGCGGGCACGTCGGCGTGCTGCTGCACGTGCTGGGCCTGTTCGCGGTGACGCCGCCGGCCGACGTGGTGGCCTGGTCGGCCGGGGCGATGGCGCTGACCGATCGGGTGGTGCTGTTCACCGACGGCCGGGCCGAGGCGTACGCGCCCGGGCTCGGTGTCGTGAACGACACCGTGCTGCTGCCGCACGCGCGCCGCCGGCTGCCGATGGATGACCCGGCCCGGCTGGGCGCGCTGGCCCGGCGGTTCGCGCCGGCCCGCTGCGTGGTGCTGGACGACGGGGTCCGGGGCCTGGACCGGGGGCGGGTCGTCGGCGCCGACGGCCGGGTCGCGTGACCGGCTCGACCCGGCGGCTGGCGATCAACCGCCTCAAGGAGCGCGGGCCGCTGGACGGGGACACGGTCGAGCGGTTCCTGGCCCGCCAGCAGGTGCCGATCGTCGAGGGCCTGCGATGCACGTTCCTGTTCCGCGGTGAGGCCGACGAGGTCTGGGTGACGCACCGGGTGCTCGGGCTGCCGGACCGGCTGCCGCTGCGCCGGCTGCGCGGGACGGACCTCTGGTCCGTGGTGATGGAGCTGCCGGAGCGGTCGCGGGTCGAGTACCAGCTCGAGCTGCGCCGCGGCGAGCACTACGAACGGATCAACGACCCGCTGAACCCGCACCGGTCGCACTCGCCGGTCGGCGGTTCCAGCGTCGTCTTCGGCACCGGCTACGAGGGCCCGGAGTGGGCCGAGCACGACCCGGAGACCCGGCCCGGCGAGCTGCTGGAGCTGACCGTGCCGTCCCGGGCGCTGCACCGCGACGCCCGGGTCACGCTCTACCTGCCGGCCCGGTTCCGGCGGACCGCCTCGTACCCGCTGCTGGTGGTGCACGACGGCCCGGACTACCTGCAGTACGCGGCGGCGAAGACCGTGCTGGACAACCTGGTGCACCGCAACGAGGTGGCCGAGCTGGTGGGCGCGTTCCTGCACCCCGGCGACCGGCTGGTCGAGTACGCGGACTCCACCGCGCACGCGCGGTTCGTCACCGACGAGCTGCTGCCGTACCTGGAGCGGCGGTTCCCGCTGAACGCGCAGCCGGCCGGGCGCTGCCTGCTGGGCGCCTCCTTCGGCGCGGTCGCGGCGCTCTCGACGGCCTACCGGCACCCGGACACGTACGGGTCGCTGCTGCTGCAGTCGGGCTCGTTCGTGTTCACCGACATCGGCTCGGACCACGGCGGCGGGCCGGCGTTCGACCCGGTGGTCCGCTTCACCAACCGCTACCGGGCCCGGCCGCGGGCGGTGGCGGACAAGGTCTTCGTCAGCTGCGGCGTCTACGAGCCGCTGATCGTGCCCAACCGCTCGATGGTCCCGGTCTTCACCGACACCGGCATGCGGGTCCGGTACGTCGAGTCCCGCGACGGTCACTCCTGGGAGAACTGGCGCGACCGGCTCCGCGACGGCTTGTCCTACGTCTTTCCGGGACCGCGCAAGTATGTGTACGAGTGACGGAGGGTGCCGAGCACGTTCCCGGACGTTAGGGTGGCCCTCCCTGGGGGCGCATCGGGAGGTCTGCAGTGAGCTCGCCCGTGACCCGACCGCCCTCATGAGCCGGACGGTGCTGCCCTGGCAGGCCGCCGCGGGCCGGCTGGTCGGCCGCAGCGCCGAGCTGAGCGCGCTGCGCGCCCGGGTGGACCGCCTCCGTACGGAGGGCACCGGCGGGCTGGTGGTGGTCTCGGGCGAGCCCGGGGTGGGCAAGTCCCGGCTGGTCCGGGAGGCCGCCGGGCTGGCCGAGCAGGCCGGGGTGACCGTGCTGACCGGGCGCGCGGTGCCGAACGGGGAGCCGTACCGGCCGCTGGTGGAGGCGCTGGGCGCGGCCCTGCGGGAGCGCGGGCTGCCCGACGACGACGCGCTGCGGCCCTATCTCCCGGTGCTGGCGGCGGTGCTGCCGGATGCCGCCGTCGCCGGCGGGCGGACCGACCCGCGCGGTGGCGCCGTTCTCGGCGAGGCGATTCTGCGGCTGCTGGCCGCGCTGGCCGCCGGGCGCTCCGGCCACGGCACCCTGCTGGTGCTGGAGGACCTGCACTGGGTCGACCCGGACACGCTGACCGTGCTGACCTACCTGACCCACGCGGCCGAGTCGGCCCCGCTGCTGCTGGTCGCCACCGCCCGGGAGGAACGCGGGCTGCCGCAGTCGCTGCTGGAGCTGGTCGCCGCGACCCAGGCCACCGAGCTGCCGCTGGGGCGCCTCGATGCCGGCGACGTCCGCGAGGTGGTCGAGGCCTGCCTGTCCGGCCGGCCGCCGGAGGAGGTCGTCGCGTTCGTCCGGGAGAACGCCGACGGCCTGCCGCTGCTGGTCGAGGAGCTGCTCACCGGGCTCGGCTCGGTCGGCGCGCTCAGCCCGGCCGGCCGGCTGGTCGGGCCGCTGACCCCGGCCGTGCCGCGGACGTTCGCGGCCACCGTGCAGCGCCGGGTCGAGCACCTGGACCCGGCCGCGCAGTCGGTCGTCCGGGCCGCCGCGGTGCTCGGCCGCCGGTTCGACTGGTCACTGCTGCCCGAGGTGACCGGGCTGTCCGAGGTCCAGGTGCTGGCCGGGCTGCGGGCCGCGGTCCAGTCCGGGCTGGTCGAGGCGGGCGACGGCGACACGTTCCACTTCCGGCACGCGCTGACCGGGGACGCGGTCCGCGACGACCTGCTGCCGCCGGAGCGCCGCTCGCTGGCGCACGCCGCGGCCGAGATCGTCGAACGCCGCGACCCGGAGGCGTACGACCTGGCGGCGGGTCTGCGGGCGGCGGCGGGTGAGGACGAGCGGGCGGCCGAGCTGTCCGTGGCCGCCGGCCGGGTCGCGGCCCGCCGGGGCGCGCTGCACTCGGCCGACCTGCTGCTGACCCGGGCCGCGAAGCTGGCCGCCACCCCCGGGGTCAAGGCCACGGCCGACCGCGAGCTGCTGTCCGTGCTGGCCAACAAGGGCGACGCCGAGCGGGCGCTGGCGCTGGGCGAGCGGCTGCTCCGGGAGGGCGACACCGGGGTCCGGCTGGTGCTGGCCCAGGTGGCCGCGGACGCCGAGCGCTGGGACGTGGCCGCGGCGTACCTGTCCGCGATCCCGGACGCGGGGCCGGACGGCGACCCGCTGGTCGGCGTGCTCGCGGCCCGGCTGGCGTACGCCCGGGGTGAGCCGGTCCGGGCCCGGCAGATGGCCCAGGCCGGCCTCGGCACCGCCCGCGACCGCAAGCTCTGGTCGGTCGCCTGCCAGGCCCTGCTGGTGATCGGCCGGGTGGCCCGGCTGGACGACGCGGCCGCCGCCCGGGACGCGTTCTCCGCGGCCGAGGCGCTGGCCCGGGAGCAGGACCTGCCGCTGGACCGGGTCTCCGCGCTGCACGAGCTCGGCACAGTCGACCTGCTCGAGAACGGCTCCACCGACCGGCTGGAGCGGGCCCGCGGGCTGGCCGAGGACGCCGGCCTGGTCGGCCTGGCCGCGACCCTGGACCTGCAGATCGCGGCCGGCCTGCTGCACCGGGAGCCGACCCGCGCGCTGACGTACGCGCAGCGGTGCGCGGACGTGGCCCGGCGGTTGCGGACGGACCGGCTCTGGGCCACCGCGGTCTGCTTCCAGGCGATCGCGTACGAGGAGCTCGGCAACGCCGAGGAGGCCGAGAAGTGCTCGGCCCAGTCGCTCACGCTGGCCCCGGACGACCTGGACGTCAACGCGGCCGTCTGGGGCCAGGTCCGGACGCATGCCGCCCTGGTCGCGGACGACCAGGAGCAGCTGCTGAAGGTGCTCGACACCGCGGCCGACTACCTGCGCCGCAGCCTCGCGGTCACCCCGACCCCGACCCGCGGCCTGTGGGCGCTGGTCCGGACGCTGGCCGGCAAGGACGGCGACGCGGCCCGGGCCGAGGCCCAGCCCTCGACCGTGAACTGGGAGAACACCGCGCTGCTGGGGTACGCGGCGGCGGTCGACTGCGGCCGCCGGGGCCGCCGCCGGGAGGCCGACGCCGAGCTGGCCGCGGCCGACCGGGCGATGGCCCGGCTGCCCTGGTGGCAGCACCGGATCCGGCTGCTGGTCGCCGACGCCGCGCTCACCGACGGCTGGGGCGATCCGATCGGCTGGGCCCGGGAGGCCCTGCCGGTCTTCGCCGGGCGGGGCGAGAGCCGGCTGGCCAGCCGCTGCCGCGAGGTGCTGCGCAAGGCCGGCGCCCCGGTGCCGCGGCCGGGGCGGGGCGACACCCCGGTGCCGGCGGCGCTGCGCGCGGTCGGGGTGACCAGCCGCGAGGTCGACGTGCTCGCGCTGATGGGCGACGGGCTGACGAACACCGCGATCGCGCAGCGGCTGGTGCTCTCCCCGCGCACCATCGAGACGCACGTGGCGAACCTGGTCGCGAAGACCGGCGTGCCCAACCGCGCCGGTCTGGTCGCGCTGGCCCGGGCCCGCATTAAGTCCGGGAGCCAAACCGGTTAAGTAGGCACAGTGGGACCGAAGCGGGATCCTCGTTGACCAGGCAGTCTTGCGGCCGGGAGCGACGCCCGCCGCGGTTCGGCACGGCTCGCCGGAAGTGGGACTGCTGAGGGAAACGGGGGGCCCGGGAGGACGACCCGGACGCCCTCCGACGTGGCCCCGCCACGCCGGCCCGCGAGCCTCGGGGGAAGCTCAGTGCGGGCGTCGCCTTCCCGGATCGTCCTCGGGCGGGTCCTGGTCGAAGCCCACCTCGACCGTCTCGAACCCCTTGTGCCGCTCGGTCTCCGCGTACGACGCGTACGCCTTCCGGTCGCCGTGGGTCAGCCGCACGTCGTCGGTGAACGGCGTGAGCAGGCTGCGCGGCCAGAGCCGCCCGTCCCGGACCGCGTTCACCTCGGCGCCGAGCACGACCGCGAACGCGGACAGGTAGAGCCAGACCAGCAACCCCAGCACGATGCCGAACAGCCCGTACGTCGCGGTGCTGCCGCGCAGCGTGTGCCCGAAGTAGTAGGTGCCGAAGATCTGCAGCACCTGCCAGATCACCGCGGCGAAGATCGCGCCCGGCAGCACCCGGCGGGTGCCGGCCGAGGCGGCGGTGAGCAGCCGGAACGCGAACACCAGCAGGGCCACGTTGACCACCACCGCGGCCAGCCCGAGCAGCGCACGCAGCCCGCTGTCGAGGTCGGAGTCGCCGACCCGGCCGGCCACTGCCGACAGCGCCGACAGGCCGGTGGACACGACCAGCCCGATGCCGAGCACGACCAGCATCGACAGGCTGCGGACCCGGGCCATGACCGGGTTCGGCCGGGAGTTGCGCGGCACCGCCCAGACCTTGTTGAACGCGTTCTGCGCCGCCTGCACGACGCCGAGGCTGCCGTACAGGCCGCCGAGCGCGCCGATGACGACGGCCAGCGTGTTGCCGCGCAGCGACTGGACGTTGTCCGCGATCTGGGTGCCGATCACCGGCAGCCGGCTGACCGCCGAGTCCACGACCCGGTCCTGCAGGGCCTGGTCGTTGTGCAGCGCGAAGCCGAGGATCGACAGCAGCAGGAGCAGCAGCGGGAACAGCGAGAGGAACGCGTAGTACGTGATCATCGCGGTCAGGTAGTTGCCCTGGTCGTCGAAGAACTTGTAGATGACGGCGAGCGGGTACCCGACGGCCGGGTGGCGCTGCTGGAAGCGGTCGACCCGCGCGGACAGGTCCACCGGATGGCTACTGCTGGTCCGGACGATCCGTCTGCTCGGCCAGGAACCGCTCCAGTTCGGCCCCGAGCTCGTCCGCGGTGGGCAGCGGGCCGGCGTCGGAGGCGAGCAGGTTCTCCCCGCGCCCCGACACGTACGCGTCGTACTGCTCCTCCAGTGCCCGGACCACGCTCGCCACCTCCTCCGACCGCTCGACCTGCCCGTCCACGTCGGCCCGGACCGCGTCGGCGGCGGCCTTGAGCGAGTCGCCGACCAGGGACAGCCCGGTCGCCTTCGACACCGCCTCCAGCATCGTCTGCGCGGCCGCCGGATAGTCGGTCTGGGCGAGGTAGTGCGGCACGTGCACGGAGAAGCCCATCGAGTCCCGGCCGGCCTCGCCCAGGCGGTATTCCAGGAGGTGCACGGCGCTGCCCGGCACCTGCACCCGCTGCAGCCAGGGCTGGTAGTCGTTGATCAGCTCGCGCCGGCTGGCGTGCGCGGTCACCCCGAGCGGGCGGGTGTGCGGCACCGCCATCGGGATCGAGTTGAAGCCGACGCTGGCGCTGACGTCCAGGCGCTGGCACAACAGCTCGACCGCGGCCACGAACCGCTCCCACTGCACGTCCGGCTCCGGGCCGTCGAGCATGAGGAACCGGGTGCCGGTGGTGTCGGTGAGCGCCTGGACCCGGATCTCCGGGGTCTCGTAGCCCTCCCAGTGGTCCTCGACGAACATCATCGGAGGCCGCCGGGCGCGGTAGTCGTAGAGCTGGTCGACGTCGAAGCTGGCCACGTCGACCGGGTCGCCGGTCTCGCGCAGGTGCTCGGCGGCGAGCTTGGTCGCCCCGGCCGCGTCCACGAACCCGGTCATCGCCACGACGAGGACCGGGCGGTCCAGTTCGGGCAGCTCGGGGGCCAGCTCGTACAGCCCGCTCGGCTCAAGCACCGCTGCCCACTTCGTCCATGGCTCCTAGGGTACGGGCTGTGCTGGCGGATGACGGGCGGGAGCTGTGGACGCCGGTCTCCGGGACCGGAGCACCGCTGGGGCGCGCAGCTCGCCCTGGCGTACGACTTCCTGGCGGCCGCCCCTCCCGACGTCGCCCGGGTCACCCTGCCCGGCGTCGGCCACCTCCCCTGGCTCGAAGTCCCGTCAGCGAGCCCCGCCCCCCTGCGGGGCTTCCTCGAAGCCGGGCGGTAGCGGGGTCGCGTGCAGGACGTGCAGGCGCTGGGTGGGGCGGGTGATGGCGACGTAGAGGTCGTGTACGCCGCGCGGCGAGTCGGAGACGATCGCGGCCGGCTCCAGCAGCAGTACGCCGTCGAACTCCAGGCCCTTGGCCTGCTCGACGGTGAGCACCGAGACCCGGTCCGCGTCCGGGCCGCCGATCCCGACCGCGGCCGCGACCGGCTCCAGCAGCGCCCGCGGGCAGAGCACGCCCAGCGTGCCCGGGCCGATCAGGTCGAGCTCCTCCTTCACCGCCGGCGCGACCGCGGCGAGCACGTCCGGCACCGCGGTCAGCACCGGCGCCCACTCGGTCGTGCGGGCCGAGGTCGGCTCGGTGACGGGCACCCCGCCGGCCCGCAGCACCCGGACGGCCAGCGCCATCAGCTGGGCCGGCGTCCGGTAGTTCACGGTCAGCGTCTCGATCGTGGCCCGGTCCCCCACGTACGGGCGGAGCGTGGCCGACCAGGACGACACCCCGCCGAGCGCGCCGGTCTGGGCCAGGTCGCCGACGATCGTCATGGACCGGGTCGGGCAGCGCCGCATGAGCAGCCGCCAGGCCATCGGCGCCAGCTCCTGGGCCTCGTCCACGACCACGTGCCCGTACGTCCACTCCCGGTCGGTCTCGGCGTGCTCGGCCACCGACCGCCGGACGGTCTCGTCGGACCAGCGCGCGGCCAGCTGCTCCGCGCTCATCATCCCGGCCGCGCCGGAGTCCTCCAGCGTCCGCCGGGCGACGTCCAGGTCCGACTCCGACGGGCTGCCGCCCGCGCCGGCCTCCTCGGCGTCGCCGAGCAGCTCGGCCGCCTCGTCCAGCAGCGGTACGTCCCCGGGCGTCCAGTCCGCGGCCCGGTCCCGCCGCAGCAGGGCACGCTCCTGAGTGGACAGTGACCGGCCGGCCGACTCCAGCCGCCAGGGCTGGGCGTAGAGGTCGCGCAGCAGCCGTTCCGGGCTGATCGGGGGCCAGCAGCCGTTGAGCTCGCGCCGGACGTCCCTGGACTCGCGCAGGTCGGCGATCCGGGCCGCCCGCTCCTCCTGGTCCAGGTCGCGGCTGCCACCGAGCTGACCGGCGAGCTGGCCCAGCAGCTGCTTGACGAAGATCACCCGGGCCTGGTTGTGCGGCTTGCCCGAGCGGCGGGCCCGGTCCAGCGCGGCCCGGACGTCGTGCGGCCGCAGCATGATCCGGCTGCCGTCGACGGTCAGCGACACCGGCTCGCTGATCGCCTGCTGCCGGTCCCGTACGGCCCGGGACAGCACGGTCACCATCCGCAGGTCGCCCTTGACCGCGGCCACGGCCGGGCCCTCCGACCCGGTCGCGTCCACGCCCGGGTAGAGCCGTCCCGGCGTGGCGAGCACGGTCGCGTCGGCCTCGCCCAGCGCCGGCAGCACCGCGTCGATGTAGCGCAGGAACCGCTCGTTCGGCCCGACCACGAGCACGCCGGCCGAGGCGACCCGGTCCCGGTACGTGTAGAGCAGGTACGCCGTGCGGTGCAGCGCGACCGCGGTCTTGCCGGTCCCGGGTGCGCCCTGCACGACCAGCACCCCGTTGACCGGCGCCCGGATGACCCGGTCCTGCTCGGCCTGGATGGTGCCGACGATGTCGCGCATCTTGCCGGTGCGGGCGGCGTCCAGCGCGACCATCAGCGCGCCCTCGCCGGCTACGGCGGGGCCGTCCCGGTCGACGTCGTACGCCTCCAGGTCCAGCACCTCGTCCTCGATGCTGGTGACCTGCCGGGCCTTGCTGCCGAGCTGGCGGCGCCGGACCACGCCGGCCGGGGAGACCGCGGTGGCCCGGTAGAACGGCTCGGCCGCGGGCGCGCGCCAGTCCAGCAACAGCTGGCGGTGCTCCTCGTCGGACAGCCCGATCCGGCCGACGTACCGGCGCTCGCCGCCGAGCAGGTCCAGCCGCCCGAAGCAGAGCCGCTCCTCGACCGCGCGCAGCTGGGACAGCCGGCTCGCGTGCAGCGCGATGAACGCGTCCCGCTCGCTGCGCGCGCCCGGGGTGCCGACGGTCGGCGCCATCCGGACAGCCGCCAGCGCCCGTTCGCTGCGGACGCGCAGCTCGTCCAGTCGTGTGTAGAGAAGATCGAGGTGTTGCTGTTCGGCCTTGCGTTCGGTGTCGACCACCGCGCCTCCTGAAACCCGGCCGTCCATTCTGCCCTGACGCCGCCTGACCCAGGAGCGTTCCCCCGTAAGGCCGTACGAGTCGGACATTCGGACTAGCCGGAACGGGTCACTCGACGCCTGTCGACGTCTTGACGACCGCCGTGAAGCCTGCGTTAAATCATGCCTTGAAATAAGCACTGAGAATTGCGGCCGTACGGCGGCGGCGGCAGACCTTTCGCATCCGGAAGGCGGAGTCGCATGGTTCTCCGAGTCGTTCCGCGCGGGCGGATTCCCCGCGCCGTGCTCCTGCTCCTGGTCCTGGCGGCGGCCGTGCTCGGCCTGCCCGCGCTGACCCCGGCCGCGGGCGCCGTCGACCCGCTGCTCTCGCAGGGGAGACCGGCCACGGCGTCCTCCACCGAGAACGCGGCCTTCCCCGCGAGCGCCGCGGTGGACGGCAACACCGGCACGCGCTGGTCCTCGGCCGCGGCCGACCCCCAGTGGCTCCAGGTGGATCTCGGCGCGACCGCGACGATCAGCCAGGTCTCGCTGACCTGGGAGGCCGCGTTCGCACGCGCGTTCCAGCTCCAGACCAGCGCGGACGCGGTCGGCTGGACCACCGTCTTCTCGACCACCACCGGCACCGGCGGCAGCCAGACCCTCCCGGTCACCGGCACCGGCCGGTACGTCCGGGTGCTCGGCACCGCCCGCGCGACCCAGTTCGGCTACTCGCTCTTCGAGTTCCAGGTGTTCGGGACGATGGGGACGGCCGGCAGCTGCGGCACCGCCGACGCCGCGCTGAACCGGCCCGCGACCGCCTCCAGCACCGAGAACGCCGGCACGCCCGCGAGCGCCGCGGTCGACGGCAACGGCACCACCCGCTGGTCCTCGGCCTTCGCCGACCCGCAGTGGCTGCAGGTGGATCTGGGCGCGTCCGCCACGGTCTGCCAGGTCGTGCTGCAGTGGGAGGCGGCGTTCGCCCGCGGCTTCCAGATCCAGACCGCGACCGCCCCGGGCGGCCCGTTCACCACGATCTTCTCGACCACCACCGGCACCGGCGGCACCCAGACCCTGCCCGTGACCGGCACCGGCCGGTATGTCCGGATGAACGGGACCGCCCGCGCCACCGCCTTCGGCTACTCGCTGTTCGAGTTCCAGGTCCGGACCACCGGCGGCACCACGACCCCGCCGCCGACCGGCACCGAGATCCCGCTGTCCTTCGGCAAGCCGGCCACCGCGTCCTCCGCGCAGAACGACGGCCAGTGCTCGAACTGCCTGCCGGCCAAGGCGATGGACTTCGACCCGGCCTCGCGCTGGGCCACCTCGGCCTGGACCGACCCGGGCTGGATCGCCGTCGACCTCGGCGCCACCGCGCACGTGACCAAGGTCGTCCTGCAGTGGGACCCGGCGTTCGCCACCGCGTACCAGATCCAGGTCTCGCCGGACGGGGTGAACTGGACGCCGATCTTCTCGACCACGACGGGCCGCGGGTTCAAGGAGACGCTGACCGTCGACGGCACCGGCCGGTTCGTCCGGATGTTCGGCACCGCCCGGGCCACCACCTTCGGCTACTCGCTCTGGGAGTTCCAGGTCTACGGCACCGGCGGCAGCCCGGTCGCGCCGCCCGCGCCGCCGCCGAACGTGAGCCTCCCGGCCACCCGGATGGTCTTCGACGACGAGTTCAACGACGCCGCCGGGGTCACCCCGTCGACCGCCCGCTGGACCGCGGAGACCGGCAGCGGCCAGAACAACGAGCTCGAGTTCTACACGCCGAACCGCAACGCCAGCACCGACGGCACCGGCAACCTCGTCATCGAGGCCCGGCGGGAGACCACGGCCGGCTCCGCCTGCCCCGGCGGTCCGTGCCAGTACACCTCCGGCCGGATCAACACCGCCGGGAAGTTCAGCTTCACGTACGGGCACGTGGAGGCGCGGATCAAGGTGTCCGGGACGCAGGGCCTCTGGCCGGCGTTCTGGATGCTGGGGGCGAACTTCCCCACCGTCGGCTGGCCCGCCTCGGGTGAGATCGACGTGATGGAGCACGTCGGCCGGCTGCCGAACCAGGTGTTCTCGACGCTGCACGCGCCGGCCTACAACGGCGGCAACGGCGACGGCCAGCCGTTCACCGGGACCGGCGACTTCGCCGCCGCGTTCCACACGTACGGGATGGACTGGGACGCCGCGCACATGACGTTCCTCGTCGACGGCAACCCGTTCTTCACGCTGACCAAGGCCCAGGTCGAGGCGACCCGCGGGCCCTGGGTCTACGACCACCCGTTCTTCGTGATCCTCAACAACGCCGTCGGCGGCGACTTCCCGGGCAACCCGGACGCCACCACGGTCATGCCGCAGCGGATGCTCGTCGACTACGTGCGGGTGTTCCAGTGAGGGCCGCGCTGGCGGCCGTCGCCGCCCTCCTGCTCCTGCCGGCGGCTCCCGCCCACGCCGACGTGCGCCCCTGGGCCGACGCGGCGCTGGCACCGGTGGACCGGGCCAACGCGCTGCTGGCCCAGATGACGCTGGACGAGAAGATCGCCGAGCTGCACGGCGGCGGCAACTGCGGCTACGTCGGCTGCGTGCCCGCCAACACCCGGCTCGGCATCCCGCCGATCCACCTGCAGGACGGCCCGGTCGGCGTCGGCGACGGCCTGACCGGGGTCACCCAGCTGCCGGCGCCGGTGGCCGGCGCGGCCACGTTCGACGTCGACGCGATGCGCCAGTACGGCGCGGTGCTGGGCTCCGAGCAGTGGGGCAAGGGCACGAACGTCGTGCTCGCGCCGACCGTGAACATCGTGCGCGATCCCCGCTGGGGCCGGGCGTTCGAGTCCTTCGGCGAGGACCCGTACCTGGCCGGGCAGGTCGGCGCGGCCGACATCACCGGCATCCAGGGCCAGGGCCCGCTGGCCCAGGTGAAGCACTACGCGGTCTACAACCAGGAGACCAGCCGCAACTCCCCGGCCGACAACGCGATCGTCTCGGCCCGGGCCGAGCGGGAGATCTACCTGCCCGCGTTCGAGACCGCGATCACGTCCGGGCAGGCGGCCTCGGCGATGTGCTCGTACTCGGCGATCAACGGGCCGTTCGCCTGCGAGAACGGGCCGCTGCTGAACGGGATCCTCAAGGGCGACCTGGCCTTCCCGGGCTTCGTCACCGCCGACTGGGGCGCCACCCACTCCACCGTCGCGTCCGCGAACAACGGGCTGGACATGGAGATGCCCGGCGCCGACTTCTTCGGCGCCGCACTGAAGACCGCCGTACAGAACGGCTCCGTCGCCCAGTCCACAGTGGACGACAAGGTGCGCCGGATCCTCACCCAGATGTTCCGGCTGGGCCTGTTCGACCGGGCCCAGACCGGGACCACCGGCGCGGTCGTGACCACGGCCGCGCACCAGGCCACCGCGCAGCAGATCGCCGAGCAGGGCTCGGTGCTGCTGAAGAACGCCGGCCCGGTGCTGCCGGTCGCCCCGGCCGTGCACTCGATCGCGGTCGTCGGGCCCGGTGCCGGTCCGGACGCGATGCCGCAGGGCGGCGGCAGCGCCGCGGTCAACGCCTCCCGGCTGGTCACCCCGGTGCAGGGCCTCACCGCCCGCGCCCCGGCCGGCGTCACCGTCCGGTACGCCCAGGGCGCCCCGTCCGCGAGCGGTGCGCTGCCCGCCTTCACCGGCGCCTTCACGACCCAGTTCTTCAACAACACCACGCTGACCGGAGCGCCGGTGGCGACCCGGACCGACTCGAGCATCGACTTCATGTTCGGCGGCGCCTCCCCGCAGCCGGGCGTCACCGCGACCAACTGGTCGGCCAAGTGGACCGGGACGCTGCGGGCGCCGACCACCGGGACGTACCAGTTCTCGCTGACCAGCGACGACGGTAGCCGGCTGTTCGTGAACAACACCCAGGTCATCAACAACTTCTTCAACCAGGGCAGCACGACCCGGACCGGCAGCATCGCGCTGACCGCCGGCCAGACCGTGCCGATCGAGATCGACTACTTCCAGGCCGGCGGGGCCAGCAACGTGACCTTCGGCTGGCAGCCGCCCGGCCAGACCCTGCACGACCAGGCCGTCAGCACGGCGGCGACCAGCGACCTGGCCGTCGTGGTGGTCAACAACTTCGAGTCCGAGGGCTCGGACCTGGCGAACATCTCCCTGTCGGCGGCGCAGAACCAGCTCGTCGCCGACGTGGCCGCGGCCAACCCCAACACGGTGGTCGTGGTCAACAGCGGCTCCGCGGTCGCGATGCCCTGGGCCGCCGCGGTCCGCGGCATCGTCGAGGCCTGGTACCCGGGCCAGGAGTACGGCACGGCGCTGGCCCGGTTGCTGTTCGGCGACGTGAACTTCTCCGGCCGGCTGCCGGTCACGTTCCCGCAGTCGCTGGCCGACGTGCCGGCCGCCACCGCGGCCCAGTTCCCGGGCACGGCCGGCACCGTGCAGTACTCGGAGGGCATCGACGTCGGCTACCGCTGGTACGACGCGACCGCGCGGACCCCGCTGTTCCCGTTCGGCTTCGGGTTGTCGTACACGTCCTTCGGCTACGCGAACCTGACCGTGTCCGCGCCGGACGCGAGCGGGATCGTGACGGTCGGCTTCGACGTGACCAACACCGGGCCCCGGACCGGCACCGAGACCCCGCAGGTGTACGTCGGGCAGCCCGCCAGCACCGGTGAGCCGCCGAAGAACCTGCGCGGCTTCACCAAGGTGACGCTCGCGCCGGGCCTGTCCCAGCACGTGACGATCCCGCTGGACGCGCGCAGCTTCCAGTTCTGGAACAACGGCTGGACCACCGCGGCCGGGGTGAACCAGGTCTTCGTCGGCGCCTCCTCCCGGGACGTCCGGCTGACCGGCTCGGTCACGATCGGCGGCGGCACCAGCCAGCCGCTCCCCCGTACGGGCTGGACGGCGACGTCCACGCCCAGCTCCGGCGACGTCCCGGCGAACCTGTTCGACGGCAACGCGGCCACCCGGTGGAGCACCGGCACACCGATGGCGAACGGGCAGACGCTGACCGTCGACATGGCCGCGCCGCGGAGCATCAGCCGGATCGTGATGGACTCCGCGGGCTCGGCGAGCGACTTCGCCCGCGGCTACCAGGTGTTCACGTCCACCGACGGCGTGAACTTCGGCACCCCGGTCGCGACCGGGACCGGCACCGCCGCGGTGGTGACGGTGAGCTTCCCGGCCCGCACGGCCCGGTACGTGCGGATCGTGCAGACCGGGAGCTCGACGTTCTGGTGGTCGATCGCGGAACTGACGGCGTTCTCCTGACCACCGTCCACAGTGACCGTCCACAGTGACCGGTCCGGCCGCGGACCGCCGCCGCGGTCGGACCCCCAATCCTGTCGGTGTCCCTCCCACCCAAGGAGAGCCATGTCCACCCTCCGTACGAGCGCCCGCGGCCCTGGCCGGCTGCGGTCGTTGCTGGCCGCGGGCATCGCGGCCGTCACCGTCGCGGCGACCGCCGCCGTCGTCCTGCTGCCGGGCTCGGCCTCGGCCGCCGACCCGCTGATCTCGCAGGGCAAGCCGGCCACCGCGTCGAGCACCGAGAACGCCGCCGCGAACCCGGCGTCGGCCGCCGTCGACGGCAACCTCGGCACCCGCTGGTCCTCGCAGTTCACCGATCCGCAGTGGATCCAGGTCGACCTCGGCGCGACCGCCACCGTCACCCAGGTCACGCTGCAGTGGGAGGCCGCCTTCGGGCGGGCCTTCCAGATCCAGACGGCAGCCGGCGCCACTGGGCCCTTCACCACGATCTTCTCTACCACCACCGGGACCGGCGGCATCCAGACGCTGCCGGTCACCGGCTCCGGCCGCTTCGTCCGGATGAACGGGACCGCCCGCGGCTCCCAGTTCGGCTACTCGCTGTTCGAATTCCAGGTCTTCGGCACGTTCGGCACCACGACGCCGCCGGCCGGCTGCGGCACCACGAACGCGGCGCTGAACCACGCCGCGACGGCGTCCACCACCGAGAACGCCGGGACGCCCGCGAGCGCCGCCTTCGACGGCAACGGCAGCACCCGCTGGTCCTCCGCCTTCGCCGACCCGCAGTTCCTGCAGGTCGACCTGGGCGCGACCGCGACCGTCTGCCGGGTCGTGCTGACCTGGGAGGCCGCGTTCGCCAGCGGGTTCCAGATCCAGGTCGCGCCGGCCGCGACCGGTCCGTTCACCACGATCTTCACCACCACCACCGGGACCGGCGGGACGCAGACGCTGACCGTCAACGGCAGCGGCCGGTTCGTCCGGATGAACGGCACCGCGCGCGGGTCGGCCTTCGGCTACTCGCTGTTCGAGATGGCCGTGTTCACCACCGGCGGCACCACCACCCCTCCCGGCAACCCGCTGCCCGGCGGGGGTGACCTCGGTCCGAACGTGCACATCTTCGACCCGTCGATGACCACCGCGTCCGAGCAGGCCGCGGTCGACGCGGTCTTCGCCGCCCAGGACACCAACCAGTTCGGCACCCGCCGGGACGCGCTGCTGTTCAAGCCCGGCCAGTACAACATCAACGTCAACGTCGGCTACAACACCTCGGTGATGGGCCTCGGCCGCAACCCCGACGACGTCAACATCGGCGGGCTCACCGTGGACGCCAACTCCTCCGGCGGCAACGCGACCCAGAACTTCTGGCGTTCGGCGGAGAACTTCATGGTCCCGGGCTCGGCCCGGTGGGCGGTGTCGCAGGCCGCCCCGATGCGGCGGGTGGACATCCGCGGCGAGCTCAACCTGGCCCCGACCGGCTTCGGCTTCGCCTCCGGCGGCTACATCGCCGACAGCCGGATCACCGGCATGGAGGGCCAGTTCTCCCAGCAGCAGTGGCTGACCCGCGACTCGACCATCGGCGGCGTCACCAACGGCGTCTGGAACCAGGTCTTCGTCGGCACCCAGGGCGCGCCGGCGCAGAGCTTCCCCAACCCGGTCTACACGACGGTCGCGACCACCCCGGTGATCCGGGAGAAGCCGTACCTGTTCATGGACGCGGCCGGCAACTTCCAGGTGCTGGTGCCGAACCTGCGTACCAACACCGCCGGGGCGACCTGGCTGACCGCCGCCACTCCGGGCACGGTCATCCCGCTGACCCAGTTCTACGTGGCCAAGCCGACCGACACGGCCGCCACCATCAACCAGGCGCTGGCCCAGGGCCTGAACCTGCTCTTCACCCCCGGCATCTACAACGTCGACCAGACCATCAACGTGACCCGGGCCAACACGGTCGTGCTCGGCATCGGCTACGCCACCCTGGTCCCGGTCGGCGGCGTCGTCCCGATGTCGGTGTCCGATGTGGACGGTGTCAAGATCGCCGGCCTGCTCTTCGACGCCGGCACCGTCAACTCGCCGGTGCTGCTGCAGGTGGGGCAGAACGGCTCGACCGCGTCCCACGCCGCGAACCCGACGACGGTCCAGGACGTGTTCTTCCGGATCGGCGGCCGGATCGCCGGCAAGGCCACGACCAGCCTGCTGGTCAACTCCAGCAACGTGATCATCGACCACATCTGGGCCTGGCGGGCGGACCACGGCGCCGGCATCGGCTGGACCGTGAACACCGCGGACCAGGGGCTCATCGTCAACGGCCAGAACGTCACGGCGTACGGGCTGTTCGTCGAGCACTACCAGAAGTACGAGGTGACCTGGAACGGCAACGGCGGGCGGACGTACTTCTTCCAGAACGAGCTGCCGTACGACCCGCCGGACAACGCGACCTGGCGGACCGGGGCACTCGGGTACGCCGCCTACAAGGTCGCGGACACCGTGACCAGCCATGAGGCCTGGGGGCTCGGCAGCTACTGCTTCTTCCAGACCAACCCGGCCGTGCACGCCGACCGCGGGTTCGAGACACCGGTGAACGCCGGCGTCCGCTTCCACGACCTGCTCACCGTCTCCCTCGGTGGCGTCGGCGTCATCGACCACGTCATCAACAACACCGGTGCGGCGGCGCAGGGGACGTCGACCATCCCGGTGAACATCGTCAGCTTCCCCTAGATCGTGACGTGCCGCCGGGCGGTCCCCCCACCGCCCGGCGGCGCACCACCCACCCCACAACGGCGTTCCGGCGGGCGCCCACCTTCCGAGGTTGAGGACCCACCATGAGAGTCAGTCGCTTCTGGCGCATCGCCGTCCCCGCCGCGGCCGCGATCATCGTCGCGTCGCTGCTCGGCGGCCCGGCCACGACCGCGTCGGCCGCGGAAGCCCTGCTGTCGCAGGACCATCCGGCGCTGGCGTCGTCCGGGGAGAACGGCGCCAACAGCGCGCCGGCCGCGTTCGACGGCAACGCCGGCACCCGCTGGTCCAGCCAGTTCGCCGACCCGCAGTGGCTGCGGGTCGACCTCGGCCGGTCGTCGGTGATCAGCCGGGTCGTGCTGCAGTGGGAGGCCGCGTACGCGACGGCGTTCCAGCTGCAGACCTCCGAGGACGGCGCGGCCTGGACCACGATCTTCTCCACCACCACCGGCACCGGCGGCACCCAGAGCATCCCGGTCACCGGCACCGGCCGGTACGTCCGGATGTTCGGCACCCACCGCGCCACCGGCTTCGGCTACTCGCTGTTCGAGTTCAAGGTCTTCGGCACCGCGCAGGCCCCGACCGACGGCTTCATCCTGGCCAATCCTCAGGTGACCGGCGTGGTCCCGTCGACGGCGAACCCGCCGCACGCGTTCTTCCACGAGTTCCAGGCCGACTGCGCGGTCAGCCGGGGCAACCTGTCCGACGACCCGATCGTGTTCCCGAACCAGCCCGGGGCCTCGCACCTGCACACGTTCATGGGCAACACCACCACGACGGCCGCGACCACGCTGGCCTCGCTGCAGGCCGGTACGTCCTCCTGCCTGACCCCGGACGACAGGTCCGGCTACTGGATGCCGACGATGCTCAACGGCGACACCCCGGTCATGCCGGCCGGCCCGCAGGTCATCTACTACAAGACCAACCTCATCGACTACACCAGCGTGCGGCCGTTCCCGCTGGGGCTGCGGATGCTGGTCGGCGCGCCGACCAACGGGCCGGACGAGTTCCTCGCGCAGTCGGTCGAGGGCTGGGAGTGCGGCGAGTCCTTCCACAACGCCGACATCCCGGTCAGCTGCCCGGCCGGCACCCAGCTCAACGTCCGGTTCCAGGCCCCGAGCTGCTGGAACGGGCTCTACCTGGACACGCCCGACCACAAGAGCCACCTGGCGTACCCGGTGGACGGGCGCTGCACGGTCGACCACCCGGTCGCGCTGCCGATGATCGAGTTCAAGATGGCGTTCCCGGTCAGCGGCAACCTCTCCGGCGTACGGCTGTCCAGCGGTCGCGGCTACACGTTCCACTACGACTTCTTCAACGCCTGGGACGCGGCCACCCAGGCGGCGCTGGTGAACCACTGCATCGTCGGCGGCCTGCAGTGTGACGCCCGCGGCTTCGACCAGGCGCACCCGGAGCGCGGCGCCGCGCTGGGCCCGAACTACCGCCTGCCGTAAGGGTTCGCGCCCGGCCCCTCAGCGGGGCCGGGCGCGCTCAGGCCGGGGCGTCCAGGCGCAGGGAGCGCGGGCGCTCGGTCGGGGCGGCGCCCCGGGCCAGCAGGTCCGCCACCGGCAGCGTCGCCGCCCCCATCGCGACCGCGTCCACGCCGAGCTGGCCGAGCTGGATCGAGGTCTGCCCGAACGGGTGCCGCAGCGCCCGCTCCTGGGCCGCGGCCCGGATCTGCGGCAGCAGCCGCTGCCCCAGCGCCTCCCCGGCCCAGCCGGCCAGCACGATCCGCTCCGGGTTGAAGAGGTTGACCAGGTTGGCCATCCCGGCCCCGAGGTAGCCCGCGGTCTCGGCCAGCACCCGCTCGGCCACCTTGCCGCCGTCGGCCAGCAGCAGGTCCAGCGAGGACTGCTCGTCGGTGCCGGGCACCGGCCGGCCGTTGCGGGCGGCCTTCCAGCGGTCCAGGATCCCCTCCGCCCCGACGTACGCCTCCAGGCAGCCGTGGGAGCCGCAGCGGCAGGCCCGGCCGTCGTAGACCAGCGACGTGTGCCCCCACTCGCCGGCGCTGCTGGTCGCGCCCCGGGTGATGGCGCCGTTGCTGATGACCGCGGCGCCGACGCCGGAGCCGACCAGCGTGATCACCGCGTGCTGCACGCCGCGGCCGGCGCCGAACCAGAGCTCGGCCTGGCCGAGGGTCTTCGCGCCGTTCTCCAGGTAGATGGGCAGCGCGGTGCCGGCCCGCAGCATCCGCTCCAGCGGCACCGAGTCCCAGCCGATGGTCTGCACGTGCACGGTCGCCTCGGGGCCCTGCTCGACGCTGCCGAACACGCCGACTCCCATGCCCAGCACGTCGTCGGTGGACACCGCGGCCTCCCGCAGCACCTGCTCCAGCCCCTCGTGCACCTGGGCCACGACCGCGGCCGGGTCCGGCCGGGCCGAGGGCAGCGGCAGCTCGACTGTGGCCAGCGGCCGCATCGCGAGGTCGAAGACCTCGACCCGGGTGCCGGTCTCGCCGACGTCGACGCCGACGATGTGGGTGTAGCCGGGGTTGACCCGCAGCAGCGTGCGCGGCCGGCCGCCGTCGGAGTCGACCAGGCCGGCCTCGATCACCAGGCCCTCGTCGATGAGCTCGCCGACGACGTTGCTGACCGTGCCCTGGCTCAGCCCGCTGGAGCGGCCGAGGTCCTGCCGGCTCTGCGGCTCGCCCAGGTAGAGGCTGGAGAGCAGGACCGATCGGTTGTGCCGTCTCAGGTCCCGCACCGTACGTCTCGCCTGCACGTCCGTCCCCCTCCTCGGCGCGCCGCGTCACCGCGTCCGGTGTCTTGACGCCACCCTGCCTCACCAGTTAAATGCTAGTGATAATTCAAGCATCAAATTAACTCCCCGGGCGTGCCATTCACTCCTTGACGACGTACCCCCACCGGCAGGGGGCGGGGAGCGAGTGACCGTCCACAGAGGAGAGTCATGGATCAGCTGAAGGACCTCCCGGCCGAGTTCGCCTGGGGTGCGGCCACCGCCGCCTACCAGATCGAGGGGGCCGTGGCCGCGGACGGGAGAACCCCGTCGATCTGGGACACCTTCTGCACGGTTCCCGGCGCGATCGCCAACGGCGACACCGGCGACGTCGCCTGCGACCACTACCACCGCTGGCGCGAGGACGTCGGGCTGCTCGGCGAGCTCGGGGTCGGCGCGTACCGGTTCTCGATCTCCTGGCCGCGGGTGCTGCCCAACGGGACCGGCGCGGTCAACCCGGCCGGGCTGGCATTCTACGACCGGCTGGTGGACGCGCTGCTGGAGCGGGGCATCCGGCCGTTCGTCACCGTCTACCACTGGGACCTGCCGCAGGTGCTGCAGGACCGCGGCGGCTGGCCGTCCCGCGACACCGCGTACGCGCTGGCCGACTTCGCCGGCGTCGTCGGCGAGGCCCTGGGCGACCGGGTCCAGGACTGGTTCACGGTCAACGAGCCGCTCTGCTCGGCCTGGATCGGGCACCTGGAGGGCCGGATGGCGCCGGGCGAGCGGGACATCGCCCGGGCCGTGCCGGCCGCGCACCACCTGCTGCTCGGGCACGGGCTGTCCGTCCAGGCCCTGCGGGCCGCGGTCCCGGGTGCGCGGGTCGGCGCCGTGGTCAACCTCAGCCCGGTCGAGCCGGCCTCCGACGACCCGGCCGACCTGGCCGCGGCCCGGCGCGCGGACGGGCACACCAACCGCTGGTGGCTGGACCCGCTGCACGGCCGCGGCTACCCCGCCGACATGGTCGAGGTGTACGGCGTCGAGCCGCCGGTCCGCGAGGACGACCTCGCCACGATCGCCGCCCCGACCGACCACATCGGGCTGAACTACTACTTCCGCGAGGTCGTCACCGACGACCCCGGCGGCCCGCTCCCCCGGGCCCGGATGGTGCCGGTGCCCGACGCGGTCCGCACCGACATGGGCTGGGAGGTGCACCCGGACGGGCTGGAGAAGCTGCTCACCCGGCTGGCCGAGGACTACCGCTCGCCCCGGATCTTCGTCACCGAGAACGGCTCGGCCTGGCCGGACGAGGTCGTCGACGGCACCGTGGCCGACCTGGAGCGGGCGCACTACCTGGAGTCGCACGTGGCCGCCGCGGTCCGGGCGGCAGGGCGCGGGGTGCCGCTGGCCGGCTACTTCGTCTGGTCCCTGCTGGACAACTTCGAGTGGTCCTACGGCTACGCGAAGCGGTTCGGGCTCGTGCACGTCGACTACGACAGCCAGGTCCGTACGGTGAAGGACAGCGGTCGGCGGTACGCGAAGCTGATCTCCGAGCACGCCGCTCTGACCGGCCGCACCGCATAGGGGCCGCCGATCCGGGTAGTCCCGCGCCCATGACGGAGACCGACAAGGCCCTCGCGCTCGTGACCGGTGCCTCCAGCGGCATCGGCCTCGAGCTGGCCAAGCAGTTCGCCCAGCACGACTACGACCTGTTGATCTGCGCGGAGGACCCGGGCCTGGAGGCGGCCGCGGCGCAGCTGCGCTCGACCGGCGCCCAGGTGTCCGCGGTGACCGCCGACCTGGCCACGTACGACGGCGTGGAGAAGCTCTACGCCGCCGTCACCGTGGCCGGCCGGCCGCTGTCCGCGGTCGCGCTGAACGCCGGGGTCGGTCTCGGCGGCGCGTTCGCCGACACCGAGCT
The DNA here is from genome assembly GCA_035995165.1 of Mycobacteriales bacterium. NCBI lineage: Bacteria > Bacillati > Actinomycetota > Actinomycetes > Mycobacteriales > Mycobacteriales bacterium. Next base: position 38,815 of record DASYKU010000044.1, on the reverse strand, counting down.
GGCCGACGAGATCAGGCTGATCGACCTCAACGTCACCGGCACCGTGCACCTGGCCAAGCGGCTGCTGCCGGACCTGATCGCCCGCGACGCCGGCTCGATCCTGGTGACGTCCTCGGTCGCCTCGACCATGCCCGGCTCGTTCCAGTCGGTCTACAACGCGACCAAGTCGTTCCTGCAGTCCTGGACCCAGGCGCTGCAGAACGAGCTCGAGGACACCGCCGTGGTGATCACGTCGCTGATGCCCGGCCCCACCGACACCAACTTCTTCCACCGGGCCGGGATGGACGACACCCCGGTCGGCCAGGGGTCCAAGGACGACCCGGCCCAGGTCGCCCGGCAGGGCTTCGACGCCCTCATGGACGCCGAGGACAAGGTGCTGGCGGGATCGCTGAAGTCGCGCGCCCAGGGCACCGCGGCCAAGGTGCTGCCGGACAAGCTCAAGGCCGGCATGCACCGGAACATGGCGGAGCCGGAGTCCTAGACACCCGACCAGCAGGTCGGGATGACGGCCCCGTCGCCCGCGCGCATCCGGTCCCGGTCCGGAGGCAACGCGTCGTTCCTGGGACGGCGTCGTTCCTGGGACGGCGTCGTTCCTGGGACGGCGTCGCGACGGGCACGGGGGCACCCGCCGCGACGCCGCGTCTCAGTGTCCGTGCGTGGTGCCGGACGAGTAATCCGTGTACTGGTACGGGTTGTCGAGCATCGCGGTCTCCGGCACCTCGGGGTTCATCCCCTTGGCCCAGACGTCCTCGCCGAGCGCCGAGCGCAGGTGGTCCACAGTGGACCGGACCTCGTTCTGCGCGGCCTTGAGGTCGATGCCGACCAGCTCGTGCTCGTGCTTCACGATCCGCCCGTTGACCAGGACCGTGTGCACGTCCCCGCGCTGGGCCTGGAACGCCACGTGCCCGTACGGGTTGAGCAGCGGGAACATCGCCGGCGACCGGTCGTTCTTGATCAGCACGACGTCGGCCTTCATCCCGGGCTTCAGCTGACCGACCACGCCGTCCAGGCCGAGCGCCTTGGCCCCGCCGCGGGTCGCCCATTCCACGACCTGGTCCGCCCGCAGGTGGCAGTTGGTCACGGTGTCGCCCTTGGCGTGGGCCTCGTGGTGCTCGCGGGACCGGTCCGCGCCGAGCGTGGTCCGCATGGCCGAGAACAGGTCGCCGCTCCACCAGACGCTGGTGTCCATCGACAGCGACACCGGGATGTCGTACGAGCGGAGGTTCCAGGTGGGCGGGTAGCCCTGGCCGGCACTCTGCTCGCTCTCGGTGGAGACCGAGACGGTGCCGCCGCTGGCCGCGATCCGCTGGTACGAGTCCTCCGAGAGCGTGGCCGCGTGCACGTAGACGGTGCCGGGGACGGCGAAGCCGTTGTCGTACATGAGCCGGATGCCGTCGTCGTTCGTCGCGCCCCAGACGCCGGCGTGGGTGGTGACCGGGACGCCGAGGTCGCGGGCGACCTCGAACGCGGCCTTCTCCGGGAAGGACGGGTCGCCGGTCACGTCGAAGGCCATCTGGAAGCCGAGCATGTCGTCGCCCGGGGTGATCCGGCGGCTGACGAAGTCGCGGAACTCCGGCGCGGCCGACCATTCCCACGGCCCGGCCTGGATGTTGCCGTACGCCAGGACGAACCGGCCCGGCACCGCCTGCAGCGCGTCCACCGCGGCGTCGGCGTGCTCGGTGGTCTGCAACCCGTGCGACCAGTCGACCGTGGTCGTCACGCCCGCGTCCAGGGACTCGATCCCGGCCAGCAGGTTGCCGGCGTGGATGTCCTGCGGGCGGAAGGTCTTGCCGTGCTCCAGGTAGTACCAGACGAAGTACTGCGTGAGGGTCCAGTCGGCGCCGTAGCCGCGCATCGCGGTCTGCCACATGTGCCGGTGGGTGTCGATCATGCCGGGCATGACGATGCCGCCGGTCGCGTCGATCTCCAGCGTGCCGTCCGGCACCGGCAGGTCCGGGCCGACCGCCTCGATCCGCTCGCCGACGACCAGCACGTCGGCGCCGGTCAGGACGCTGCGCTGGTCGTCCATCGGCAGCACGGTGCCGCCGCGGAACACCACCGGCCGGCCGGACGCGAGCTCGTCCACAGGTCCTCCTTCACGTACGGACGTCCGCGTGACGGACACCTCGAGGAATGGGAGCACCTTGTACCGCGTCCGGGAGGCCGTCAAGGACCGTTGCCCGTTTCTGCCGGATTACCCCGGTTGACCCTGTCCGCACAGCGGACACAGGCGCTAGGCTGCCGGCGTGGCCCGCCGTACCGACAGCCCCGACTTCGTCGAGGCGATCGCGCGCGGCCTCGACGTGATCAAGGCGTTCGGGCCGCACCGGCCGGTGCTGACGCTCAGCGAGGTGGCCACCGCGTCCGGGCTGGCCCGGCCGACCGCGCGCCGGATCCTGCTCACCCTCGAGGCCCTGGGGTACGCGCGCGGCGGCCCCGGCGGCTTCCGGCTGACCCCGCGGGTGCTCGAGCTCGGCATGGCGTACGTGCAGTCGCTGGGGCTGTGGGACGTCGCCCGGCCGCACCTGGAGGCGCTGGTCGGACGGACCGGCGAGTCCAGCTCCATCGCCCAGCTGGACGGCTCCGACATCGTCTACGTGGCCCGGGTGGCGGTGCCGAAGATCATCGCGCTGCGGGTCGACATCGGCACCCGGTTCCCGGCCCCGTCGACCTCGCTGGGCAAGGTGCTGCTGGCCGGGCTGCCGCCGGCCGAGCTCGACGCGGTGCTGGCCGAGCCGTCCCGCTCCGGCGTGACCGCCCGGCACGTACCCGGCCGGGCCGAGCTGGACGGGCTGCTGCGGGACGTCCGGGCCAAGGGCTGGACGCTGACCGACGAGGCGCTGGCGCCCGGGATCCGGTCGGTGGCCGCGCCGCTGCGGGACGGCGCCGGCCGGGTGATCGCGGCGATGAACGTCACCGTGCACGCGGCCGAAACGCCCGTCGGCACCCTCACCGGCGACTACTTGCCGATGCTGCTGCAGACGGCCGGCGAGGTGAGCGCCGACTTCGCCCGCTACCAGTCCGTGCCGGTGGCGCTGCCCGCGGGATGAGTGCAAGACTCGGATTTCCGGACGACCGTCCGTCGACCGGACAAGGAGGTGCTGTGGAGCCGAGCGGAGCGACCGACGGACAGGCCGCGCCGGGCCCGCTGAGCGGCCTGCTGGTGGCCGACTTCTCCCGGATCCTGGCCGGGCCGTATTCGTCCATGCTGCTGGCCGACCTCGGGGCCGAGGTGGTCAAGGTGGAGAGCCCGGGCGGGGACGACACCCGCACCTGGATGCCGCCCGTACGCGACGGCGAGGCGACGTACTACCTCTCGATCAACCGGAACAAGCGCTCGATCGCGCTCGACCTCAAGGACGAGCACGACGCCGCGCTGGCCCGGGAGCTGGCCTCGCGGGCCGACATCGTGATGGAGAACTTCCGGGTCGGCGGGCTGGCCCGGTTCGGCCTGGACTACGACGCGGTCGCCGCCACCAACCCCGGCGTCATCTACGCCTCGATCACCGGCTTCGGCACCGGCGGCGGGGCGGCGCTGCCCGGCTACGACCTCATCGTGCAGGCGATCGCCGGGCTGATGAGCCTGACCGGCTCCCCCGACGGGCCGCCGTACCGGGCCGGGATCTCGGTCTTCGACGTGATGGCCGGGCTGCACGCGACGATCGGCGTGCTGGCCGCGCTCCACTCGCGACAGTCGACCGGCCGCGGCCAGCACGTCGAGGTCAACCTGCTGTCCTCGGCCCTGTCCGGACTGGTCAACCACTCCGGCTCCGTCGTCTCGGCCGGCGCGACGCCGACCCGGATGGGCAACGCCCACCCCAGCCTCTTCCCGTACGACCTGATGCCGACGGCCGACGGCGAGCTCATCATCACCGCCGGCAACGACCGGCAGTTCCGCAAGCTCTGCGAGGTCCTCGGCCTGCCCGAGCTGGCCGACGACCCGCGGTTCGTGCTGAACAAGGACCGCACGGCCAACCGGGACGAGCTGCGCCCGCTGCTGGTCGAGCGGCTCATGACCAGGGGCAAGGACGAGTGGTTCCGGGAGATCATCGGCGCCGGTGTCCCGTGCGGGCCGATCAACACGGTCAACCAGGGCGTCGCGTTCGCCGAGGAGCTCGGTCTCGAACCGGTGGTCGAGGTCGGCGGGGTGCCCTCGATCCGCAACCCGATCACGTTCTCCGAGACGCCGGCCGGCTACCGGCTGCCGCCGCCGGGGCTGGACGAGCACGGCGCCGAGATCCGCGCCTGGCTGGAGGACAAGCCGTGAGCGGGAGGTGGGGCGCGGCGACGTCTGGACCGGAGCGCCGCCCGGCCCCGCGCCCGCGCCCACCACGCAGGCGCGTAGGGAAGACGTCGCCACCAGCGCCCGACCGGGAGCGAACAAGGGGGACAGAGTGAGTCGTTCCTATCCTTCGTCGTTGGGCACCTCCGATGCCGACCACATCCGGCTGCTGGGACATGACCTGGCCGACGACCTGATGGGGAAGATCGGCTTCGGCGAGCTGGCGTTCTGGCTGCTGGCGGCCCGGCGACCGACCCCGGGCGAGGCCCGGGTGTTCGAGTCGGTGCTCGTCGCGCTGGCCGACCACGGCTTCACCCCGACCGCGATCGCCGCCCGCGTCACCTACCTCTCCGCGCCGGACTCGCTGCAGGGCGCGCTGGCGGCCGGTCTGCTCGGCGGCGGCTCCCGCTTCCTCGGCGTGACCGAGGACGCCGGCGGCTACCTGCACCGGGCGTTGTCCGAAGTGGACGGTGCGCTGCCGGCCGACGACGCCGGCTGGGACGCGCTGGCGCTGCCGCTGGTGCAGAAGGCCCGGGCCGAGAAGAAGTTCGTCCCCGGTCTCGGCCACCCGGTGCACAAGGTCCAGGACCCGCGGACCCCGCGACTGCTCGCGATCGCCGAGGAGGAGGGCCTGCGCGGCCCGCACCTGCGGCTGTACGAGGCGATCGGCCGGGTCCACCCGCAGGTGCTGGGGCGCACGCTGCCGCTGAACGGGGCCGGCGTCTGCGGGGCCGCGCTGGCCGACCTCGACCTGCCGGTCGAGCTGCTGCGCGGGGTCGCGCTGCTGGCCCGCGCGGCCGGCCTGCTCGGCCAGCTCGCGGAGGAACGGCGTCACCCGCTGGCGATGGACATGTACCTGGAGATCGACCGGAACGCGGTCGAGGTGCCCGTGACCGAGGGAGAGTCCGATGGCTGAGATCACGGCGGTGATCGCGTCGACCCACCATCCCTTCTACTACAAGGCGAGCACCGCGCCGCCCGAGGAGGCGCCGCCGTTCGCTACGGAGTGGGTGCGCAAGGTCGAGGCGTTCCGGGAGACGCTGACCAAGGCCGCCCCGGACGTGCTGGTGATGGTCGGCTCCGACCACTTCCACCAGCTCTGGCTGGACAACATGCCGCAGTTCCTCGTCGGCCATGCCGACCAGTACGACGCCAACTGGTACAACGAGGAGCGCGAGTTCGGGCTCCCGCAGATGCGCATGGCCGGGGACAGGGACCTGTCCGGTCACCTGCTGCGCACCGGCCTGGACGCCGGCTTCGACCTCGCGTTCTCCAACGAGCTGCGGATCGACCACAGCGTCACCTGCCCGATCATCACGCTGCGACCGCAGAACGACCTGCCGATCGTGCCGGTCTACACGAACATCTTCGCGCCGCCGCTGCCGCAGCCGAAGCGCTTCGTCCAGCTGGGCAAGGCGATCCGGGAGATGGTCGAGTCCTGGCCGAGCGAGAAGAAGGTCGCGATCATCGGCACCGGGCACCTCTCGCTGGAGCTGGGCGGCCCGCGCCAGTTCGGGCCGCACGGGCCCGACCCGGAGTTCGACGCCAAGGCGGTCCAGTGGATCGCCGACGGCGACCTGGACGGCTGCCTGTCCGAGGTGACGCTGGACAGCCTGCACGCGCCGGGCAACGCGACCCACGGGTTCATGGACTTCATGCTGATGATGGGCGTCGCGGGCGAGAACGCGAAGGCCGACTACGTCGACACGTACGACCTCTTCCACACGATGGAGGCGTACTTCACCTGGTACCCGAACGGAGCGCCGGAATGAGTGAGCGCGAGCGCTCGCAGCGCGAACGGGGAGCGACGAGAGCCGAGCCGGCCGAGGGACGAGGCCGGGTCCGATCGAGGAGCGGGAGATGAGCAAGTATCTGCTGAACAAGTTCCTGTTCACGATCGACCGGGACCCCTCGCTCGTGGAGCGGTACCGGGAGGACCCCGCCGGCACGGTGACGTGGTGGGAGGCCGAGAAGGCCAACGAGCTGCTGAACTGCGCGGCGCGGGAGGCCAGCACGTACCAGGCCTTCACCGACGCGGAGCGGGCGGCACTGTCCACACACGACTACCCGGCCCTGTTCGAGATGGGCGCGCACCCGTTCCTCACGCTGACCCTGTTCATCGCGATGTTCGAGCGGGACCACGAGGAGCCGCTGGGCTTCCAGCTGGAGTACGCGCAGCGGCTGGCCCACTTCTCCCTGCCGTACGCGGACATCTCGACGTGAGAGCAGCCGTCCTCACCGCGTACGGCGCCGCCCCGGAGCCGGCCGAGCGGCCGGACCCGGTCGCCGGCCCGGACCAGGAGCTGATCCGGGTCACCGCGGCCCCGATCGTCCCGCTGGACCTGCTGTGCGCGACCGGCACGTCCTACTTCGGCGCGCCCCCGCTGCCGTACGTGCCCGGCGTCCAGGGGGTCGGCACGCTCTCCTCCGGCGCGCGGGTGTTCTTCTCCACCAGCGCCGGGATGAAGCCGGGCGACGGCAGCCTGGCCGAGCTGGCCGTGTCCGGCGACGTGGTCCCGCTGGCCGACGACGTGCCGGACGAGCTGGTCGCCGCGCTCGGGCTGTCCGCGGTCGCGGCCTGGATGAGCCTGAGCTGGCGGGCGAAGGTCCAGCCGGGCGAGCGGGTGCTGGTGCTCGGGGCCGGCGGCGCGGTCGGCCAGGTCGCCGTCCAGGCGGCGACGGCGCTCGGCGCGTCCGCCGTCGTCGCGGCCAGCCGGCGGCTGACGCACCGCTCGCTCGCCGCCGAGCGCGGCGCCACCGCCACGGTCGACCTGTCCACCGTGGATGGTCTGACCGAGCGGTTCCGGGAGGCGGCCGGCGGCCCGGTCGACGTGGTGATCGACCCGGTCGGCGGCGTCACCGCGACCGCGGCCCTGCTGGCGCTGGGCGAGCACGGCCGGCTCGTGCACCTCGGCGCCAGCGGCGGGCCGACGGCCACGTTCTCCAGTGCCGCGGTGCGCAGCGGCTCGCACAGCATCCTGGGCTACACGAACAACGCGCTGACGGCCGCGCAGCGGACCCAGGCGCTCGGCGCCGTGCTGGCGCACCGGTGCACGGTCACGTACGAGACCGTCGGCCTCGACGCGGTGGCCGACGCGTGGACCCGGGCCGGCGCGACGCCGGACGGCAGATTGGTGGTTGTCCCATGACCCTGTTCCCCACGTCGCTGGTCGGCAGCTACCCGCAGCCGGAGTGGCTGATCGACCGGGCCAAGCTGGCCGGCCGGTTCCCGCCCCGGGTGCGGGCGAAGGAGCTGTGGCGCCCGGCGCCCGAGTTCCTGGCCCAGGCCCAGGACGACGCGACCCGGATCGCGATCCGGGCCCAGGAGGAGGCCGGGCTGGACGTCCTCACCGACGGCGAGATCCGCCGGGAGAGCTACTCCAACCACTTCGCCACCGCACTGTCCGGTGTGGACATCGACCACCCGGGCGCGGCGCTGGACCGCAGCGGGCACCCCAACCCGGTGCCGCGGGTGGTCGGCGACGTGGTGCGTTCCGGCCCGATCCAGCGCTCGGACCTGGAGTTCCTGAAGGCGCACACCGACCGTACGGTCAAGATCACCGTGCCCGGGCCGTTCACGATGTCGCAGCAGGCCCAGGACGACCACTACGGCGACCCGCGGGCGCTCGCGCTGGCCTACGCCGACGCGGTCAACCAGGAGGTCAAGGACCTCTTCGCGGCCGGCGCCGACATCGTCCAGCTGGACGAGCCGTACATGCAGGCGCGCCCGGAGCCCGCCCGCAAGTACGGCCTGGAGGCGCTGAACCGGGCCCTGGACGGCGTCGTCGGCACCACCGCCGTGCACATCTGCTTCGGCTACGCGGCGATCATCCACGAGCGGCCGTCGGGCTACTCCTTCCTGCCGGAGCTGGCCGACTCCCCGGCCGACATGATCTCGATCGAGACGGCCCAGTCCAATCTGGACCCGTCGGTGCTCGCCGGCCTGACCGGCAAGACGATCATCCTCGGGGTGATCGACCTGTCCGACCCGGCGGTGGAGACGGCCGGGACGGTCGCCGAGCGGGTCCGGCGGGCGCTGCCGTACGTGCCGGCGGAGAACATCGTGCTGGCGCCCGACTGCGGCATGAAGTACCTGCCGCGCGAGTCGGCCGACGGCAAGATGCGCGCGATGTCAGCCGCGGCCGAGATCCTGCGCCAGGGCTAGGTCCAGCTCGATGCCGAGGTGCTCGCGGTACGCCGCGACCACCTCGGCATCGCTGTGCAGCGCGGTCTCGGTCCGGCCCGCGGCGGAGGTCCGGATCAGCGTCCGGCCGGCGACCGTGACCTGACCGGCCGCGGTCTGCAGCGACGCGACCGCGCCGCGCCGGAAGTGCGAGCCGGGCCAGGTCTGCTGCCACCAGTTGGTCGGCGCGAAGTCGGCCAGCACCCGCGCGTGCGGCTCCAGCCGGTACTGCGGGGCGTCGTCCTTGACCACGTCGAGGTCGCCGCCGGCCTCCACCAGCCGGAACGTGCCGCCGGGGTCGGGCTGGTCGGTACGGGAGTCCAGCCGCAGCGGGTGGAGACTGTGCCGCCCGAAGCCGACGTCGACGAGCCACGGCGAGTCCAGGTCCACCCGCAATGCCAGGTGGTCGAACGGTGGACCGAGCCCGTTCGGTCCGTACACGGCCGCACCGAGCAGCGTGACCTCGGCGCCGAGCGCCCGCAGCAGCGCGCCGAACGCGGTGTTCAGCTCGTAGCAGTAGCCGCCGCGGCCGCCGATCACCTTGGCCAGCAGCCGGTCCTCGTCCAGCTCGATCGGCACGCCCAGGATCACGTCGAGGTTCTCGAACGGTACCGTCGCCAGGTGCCGCTCCTGCAGCTCCCGCAACGCGGCGACGTCCACTCGGGACGGCCGGTCGGCACCGATCCGCTTCAGGTACGCGTCCACATCCACGGACCCGATTCCACTCCCCCGGTCGCGACGGCGCCATCCGCCGTTGGGCCTAGGACCGGGGAACTAGGTCCGGGTGCTAGGTCCGGGCGCTAGGTCCGGGCGCGAACCTTGTTCGCGGCCAGCGCGTAGTAGACCCCGGCCGCGACGAGGAACCCGACCTCGAAGGCGATGTCGCCGAAGGACGAGGACTGCCGGGCCACGTAGCCGACGAACCGGGTCTGGTTGGAGAACAGCAGGATCGAGATCAGCATCCCCGACAGCATCGCGATCGGGCCGGCCCAGTTCGCGTACCGCTTGTCGTAGAGGAACTGTGCCAGCGGCTGCCCGCGGCGCAGCGCCTGGTCGACGAACATGACCCCGAGCCAGGGCCCGATCCAGTACGCGATGACGAGCAGGAAGCTCTCGTACTTCGCGCCCGCGTCGTCCAGGCCGGTGAGCGCGACGACGAAGCCGATCAGGCCGAAGCCGAGAGCGGAGATCGCCCGGCGGGCGGCCAGTGGCAGGTTCACGCCGAGCGCGACGAACGACATCGCGCCGGAGTAGACGTTCAGCGCGTTGGCCGAGACCGCGCCGAGCGCGATCGCCAGCAGCGTCAGGTTCGCCGTCACCGACGGCAGGTTGCCGGTGAAGCTGCCGGTCGGGTCGCCCAGCGCCGCGCCCGGGTCGACCAGCGTGGCCGCCCCGGCCCCGACCGTCTCCAGCAGCACGCAGGAGACGAACACGCCGAGCCCGGCGCACCAGCCGACCGCCCGCTTGCTGACGTCGGCCCGGAAGTAGCGGGTGTAATCGGCGGCGTAGGGGTTCCAGCCGGCCGCGTAGCCGAACGTCGCGCCGACGGTGAGCAGGAAGCCGCCGAGGCTGCCGCTGCCGCCGCCCGCGCCGGCGCTCGGGGTGGTCTTGGCGAAGATCGTGATCGCGGCGATGAGGAAGATGACGGCCAGGATCGGGAAGGCGTACCGCTCGAAGGCCTGGACCAGGTTGTGGCCGAAGAACGCGACCCCGAGCTGGACCGCCACGATGACGATCAGGCAGACGACCTTGGGCAGGTCGGTGAGCGTGTTCAGGGCGAGCGCGCCGCTGACGCTGTTGACCGCGAACCAGCCGATGCCGGCGGTGATCGCGTTCAGCCCGGCCGGCAGCACGTTGCCCCAGTAGCCGAAGCCCAGCCGCGACAGCACCATCTGCGGTACGCCGTGGGCGGGACCGCGCGCGGACAGCACGCCGTGCGAGACCGCGCCGAGGCCGGTGCCGAGCACGATCGCGGCCAGCGCGACCCAGAACCCGAGCCCGAACGCGGCCACCGCGAGCACGCCGACGAAGACCGTGGCGAACTCGAGGTTGGGCGAGGCCCAGGTCCACAGCAGCTGCCGGGGGCGGCCGTGCCGCTCCTCCAGCGGAATGAAGCCGACGCCGCCGGGCTCGACCGCGACCACCCGGTCGCCGTACGTGCCCTCGCGTACCGCTTCGGCAGGAACAGTGACCGCCATTGCCGACACCTCCCGGAGGATCCTCGGGCGAACGCTAGACAAAAGCGCGGCGTTCGTCATGTCCGCCCGGCTACGTTCGCGTTTCCGGCCTCAAGGCCCGGCAAAGCCCGGGTCGACCCCGATGTCCTCGAACCAGAGCTCGGGCCGCGCGGCGATGAACTCCTCCATCATGCGGACGCACTCCGGGTCGTCGACGAGCGTGACGTCGACACCCGCGGACGCCAGCCACTCGTGCTGCCCGGTGAACGTCCGGGTCTCGCCCACGACGAGCCGGGAGATGCCGAACTGCCGGATCAGCCCGCTGCAGTACCAGCAGGGCGAGAGCGTCGTCACCATCGTCGTGCCGCGGTACGTCGGCTGCCGGCCGGCGGCCCGGAACGCGGCGGTCTCGCCGTGCACGGACGGGTCGTCGTCCTGGACCCGGCGGTTGTGGCCGCGGCCGAGCAGCTCGCCGCCGGGGCCGAACACCGCGGCGCCGATGGGGATGCCGCCCTCGGCCAGCCCGGCCCGGGCCTCCTCGACGGCGACGGCCAGCATGGTCCGGGCAGCGGTCACCGATCCACCGTACGGCCCCGGGGTAGCGTTCGCCGTCGTGAGTGGGAGGTCGGGCGCGGCGGTGTCTGGACCGCAGCGCCTGCCGGCCCCGGGCGTGCGCCGACCGTGGGGGCGCGGAGGGAAGACGCCGCCGGGAGCGCCCGACCGGAGCGAACCGTGAGCACAGTGGCGGACGGCGGGTCGGGCGCGCAGCTCGACCCCCTCCGCTGGCGGGCGCTGGGCACCTGCGTCTGCGCGCTCTACATCACGCTGCTGGACGTCAGCATCGTCAACGTCGCGCTGTTCTCCATCGGCCGGGACACCGGGGCCGGGCCGGCGCAGCTGCAGTGGGTCGTCTCCGGGTACGCGCTGGCGTTCGGGATGGTGCCGATCATCGCCGGCCGGCTCGGCGACGACCGCGGCCGGCGGCTGCTGCTGCTGATCGGGATCGCCGCGTTCGTCGTCTTCAGCGCCGCGGTCGGGCTGGCCCCGAACCCCACCGTGCTGGTGGCCGGGCGGGTGCTGCAGGGGCTGGCCGGCGGGCTGCTCAACCCGCAGGTGTCCGGGCTGGTGCAGCAGCTGTTCCCGCGCTGGGAACGCGGCCGGGCCTTCGGCGTCATCGGCACCGCGGTCGGCGTCGCGACCGCGACCGGACCGGTGCTCGGCGGGGTGATCCTCGCCCTCGGCGGCGACCGGTACGGCTGGCGGCTCTGCTTCCTCATCAACGTGCCGATCGGGATCGTCGCGTTCGTGCTCTGCCGGCTCTGGCTGCCCGCGCCGGGCCGGCGGGACGGGCCGGCCCGGGCCCTGGACCTGCCGGGCGCGGCGCTGCTGGCGGCCGGGGTGTTCGTGCTGCTGTTGCCGGCGGTCCAGTACGACGCCAACCACGACCCGCGGCTGGCGGTGCTGCTGGTGCCGGCGGTGGCCCTGCTGGCCGCCTTCTACCTCTGGGAGCGCGGGCCGGCCAAGCGCCGCGGGCACCCGCTGATCGACCTCGACCTGTTCCGCATCTCCTCGTACTCGGACGGGATCTGGCTGGCGATCCTGTTCTTCTGCGCCTACACGGGGACGCCGCTGGTGCTGGCGCTGTTCCTGCAGCAGGGGCTGGGGTTCTCGCCGTTGCAGGCCGGGCTGACGTCCTCGGCGTACGCGGTCGGGGTGACGGTCGCGGCGCCGATCGCCGGCCGGTTGCTGCCCCGGATGGGATCGCGGGTGCTCGTCGACGGGCTGGTGCTGTTCACCCTCGGCGTGGCCGCATCCGGGCTGACCGGGCTGCTCGCGGCCGGCCGGGTCTGGCCGACCGGGGTGGCGTTGCTGCTGCTGGTGCCGCTGCTGGTCTCCGGGCTCGGCGGCGGCAGCGTGATCACCCCGAACCAGGCGCTCTCGCTGGCCGACGTCGACGCCGCCGGCGGCTCGACCGCGGGCGGCACGCTGCAGACGTCACAGCGGATCGGCAACGCGATCGGGGCCGCGGTCATCAGCGCGGTCTTCTACGCCTCGTCCCGCTCCCCCGGGCCGGATCCCGCCGCGTCGTACGGGCAGGCGTACGGGCTGGCGCTCGGGGTGTCCGTCCTCTTCGGACTCGCCGCCATCGGGTTGGCCCTCCGCGGCTCCCGCCACGGCCGCTCGCTCTAGCCGTACTGCCCACAGACGGGCTCTGACGCCGCGGGGCCCGACCACGGCCGCCGCGTCTGATCGTCGATCAGGGCCGGCCGGGCCGGCCTGTCCTGGGCGCTGGGGCACCCATGTCTTCCGAGCTCGTACCACTGTCGGTGGTAGATACCACTGACAGTGGTCAGGGTTCAGCAGGACCTACGCCGCTCTCGCCGAGAGCCGCCGCCGGGCCAGCGCCCCTGGGCAGTACATCTAGCGGGAGAGGCGGGTGCTGACCGCGGCGGTGAGGCGTTCGAGGGCGGGGCCGAGGACCGGGCGTCCGAACACGGCGCCGATCGCGCCCGAGCTTCCGACGCTGAGGATCGAGCCGAAGGACCCGACGCTCGCGATCGAGCCGAAGGACCCCACGCTGCCGATCGAGGCGACCGAGCCCGCGCTCCCGACCGAGGCGATGCAGCCGGCGCTGCCGATCGAGCCGATGCAGCCGGCCGACCCGATCGAGGCGATCGAGCCCGCGCTCCCGACCGAGGCCAGGGACCCGGCCGAGCCGACCGAGCCGGTCGAGGCGGCGCTCTCGATAGAGGACAGCGATCCGATGCTGCGGGGCGTCGTCATGACTGGAGATTGTGCCCGCAGACAGGTGCGGCCCCGGAAGGGTTTCTTCCGGGGCCGCAGGGCTGGTTCACTCCGCCGGGGCGGGGTCGGGCGCGGCGGAGTCCTCGGACCCGCCGTCGGCCAGCAGCTGGTAGGCCCGCCGCCGAGCCTCGGCCAGCACCCCGAGGATCTCGGTGCGCTGCGCCTCGGTGCCCACCTGGGCGACCTGCCAGACCGCCATCCCGAGCTGCGCCATCTCCTCCCGGAACTGGTGCGCGACCTCGAAGGTCTCGTCCCGCTCCTGGGTGAAGGGCGACTGGCCCTCGTGCTTGGCGTCCTCCTCGCGGCCGGCGTCGGTCAGCGTGAACAGCCGCCGCCCGCCGGTCTCGTCGCCGGAGACCAGACCCTCGTCCGCGAGCAGCTGGAGGGTCGGATAGATCGAGCCCGGGCTCGGCCGCCAGACGCCGCCGGACCGCTCCTCGATCTGCTGGATGAGCTCGTACCCGTGCATCGGCCGCTCGATGAGCAGCGCGAGCACGGCGGCCCGGACGTCGCCGCGGCGGGCGCCGCGACCGCGGTGCCGGCCGCGTCCGGGACCCGGACGCATGCCCGGACCGAAGCCCGGACCCGGGCCCATGCCCGGGCCGAAGCCGGGGCCGGGGCCTCCTGGGGTCGGCGGGAAGCCGGGCAGGCGCCCGAACCCGCCGTGCCGGCCGCGCCGGTCCTCGCGCTCGCCCCGGTCGACGCCGGGACCGAACTCGCGACCGAACGGCCCGTGCCGGTGCGGATGCCGGTCAGGGTGACCCTGCCGGTTCTGTGTGGTGTGGGTGTGCATTGTGCACTCCTCTCGTGGTTGGTGAGATAACGATATATCGCGATCGTCGGCAACGCAACGGGTAATATCGAGACGGCCGCCATCCAGAAAGAACGCGCAGGTCAGAGAGGAACTAGCGGGCGAGGACGATCGGGCGTACGTCCCAGTCGCCGGCGTCGCCGGTGCCGGAGAGCGCGATCGAGGCGGCTCCGTCGGTGCGGATCGCGGCCGCCACCAGCAGCTGGTGCGGCCCCCGCATCGGGTTGCTGAGCACGAACCGGGTCGAGTCCACGTCCGAGGCGTCGGACCGCTTCTCGCCGCCGTCCGGGGACAGCACGGTGGTCGTCGTCCCGGTCAGCACCAGGCGGCCGTCCTTGGTCGCGACCGCGCCCTCGACGGCGCCGAGCGCGGTCGAGGGCCGGACCTGGCTCGGGGCGCCGCTCGCCCGGACCGACCAGATGTCGGTGAGGGCCTGGCCGCCCTGGCCGTCCGGCTTGCCCAGCACCAGGTACGCCTGGTCCAGCTCGGGCACCGGCAGCAGCTGCGCCACCAGCCCGGCGGCGGTGCTGACCCCGGGCAGCGCGCTGGTGGCCCAGGTCGCGCCGTCGTCGGCGGAGACCGCGGCGGCCCACTGCCGGGTCCCGGGGTCCACGCCCGCCACCCAGATCTGGGACCCGCCCACCCCGAGCACCCGGGCCGGGACCGGGGGTTGGGTCTCCAGCAGGCTCCGGACGCCGGTCCGGGGCTCGACGTACTCCAGGGCCGGGGTCGCGCACCGGATCCGCGGGCAGAGGTCGAGCATCGCCTCCCAGCCGGCCGGGGCCCGCGCCAGCGGCGGCCCGTCGACGATCTTGTGGGTCTGGAACCGGGAGCTCGTACTGCCGACCGTGACGGTCTTGCCGGCCGGGTCCTGGATCGCGAGCAGGTCCTCGCCGCCGGTCACGGTCAGCCGCCAGGTCCGGGCCGTCGCGGCGGTCACCGGGGCGCCCGGCAGCCGCAGGCCGGCCCAGGTCCGGCCGTCGTCGCCGGTGGCGACGAGCAGCGGACGGCAGTCCTGGGCGCAGTCGTCGGCCACGACGTACACGACGTTCTGGCCGGCGGCGAGGGCGAGGATCTGACCGGACAGCGGCGGTGCCGGCGGTCCGGCGGCCTGGACGGCGGGCTCGGCGGACTTCAGGCCGTGCACCCCGGCCCGGCTGATCGCCACCACCCCGCCGAACGCGACGAGGACGAGCAGCGTCACAGCCAGCCGCCGGTGCGAGTGCACCGCGGCCGGGAGCGGCACGCCACGACGGAGGGTCCCCCGCGGCTCGGGTGCGCGCTCCGACTCGCTGCCGATGACGTCGTCGTCGTCCACGACCCTCCCGCCGGTCTCGCCTGATTCTGGCCGGAACCGCCCCGGAGGTGACCGGACCGAGCGGATCCGACGCCTGATCGCAATCTCGGCCGGCAGATACCTCTGTGGCAGAGGTATCGTGGACGGCGATGGACACCGAGACCGACACCGCGCTCGCCGAGCAGCTGTACGCGACGGTCGGCCTGTTGCGCCGGCACGCCCGCAAGATCGGCGAACGGCCGTTCCCGAACGACGGGCCCACCACCGCGCAGCTGGAGCTGATCCGCCTGGTCCGCCGTACGCCGGGGTTGTCGGTGGCCGACGCCGCGGCCGAGCTCGGCGTCGCCCCCAACACCGTCTCCACGCTGGTCCGCCAGCTCACCGGCAGCGGCGTGCTGGAGCGGCACCGGGACGCCGCCGACGGCCGGGTCGCCCGGCTGCAGCTGACCCCGGAGACCCGGCGCCGGGTCGAGCAGTGGCGCGACCGCCGGACCGCGGTCACCGCCCGGGCCATCGCCGGGCTGTCACCCGCGGACCGGGCCGCGCTGGAGCGGGCACTGCCGGTGCTGGCCGGCGTCGCCACCGACCTGACCCGGGAGGAGGTGACCGCGTGACCGACGCGATCGCGCTGGCCGGCGTGAGCCACCACTTCGGCGACCACCTGGTCGTCGACGACGTCAACCTGACCATCGCACCGGGTGAGTGCTTCGGCCTGCTCGGCCCCAACGGCGCCGGCAAGACCACCACGATCCGGCTGATCACCACGCTGCTGCCGGTGCAGCAGGGCGACGTGCTCGTCTTCGGCACCGACGTGACCCGCGAGCCGATGACCGTCCGCCGCCGCCTCGGGTACGTCCCCCAGCAGCTCTCGATCGAGGGCGCGCTGACCGGCCGGGAGAACGTGAGCTGGTTCGCCCGGCTCTTCGACGTGCCCCGCTCCGAGCGCAAGGAGCGGGTCGCCGAGGTGCTCACGATGGTGAGCCTGGACGACGCCGCCGACCGGCTCGCCTCGACGTACTCGGGCGGGATGGTGCGGCGGCTGGAGCTGGCCCAGGCCCTGGTCAACCGGCCGGCGCTGCTGGTGCTGGACGAGCCGACCGTCGGACTGGACCCGGTCGCCCGGGACAGCGTCTGGGCCCGGGTCGGCGACATGCAGCAGCGGTACGGGATGACGGTCCTGCTCACCACCCACTACATGGAGGAGGCCGAGGCGCTCTGCGACCGGGTCGCGCTGATGCACGAGGGCGCCGTCCGGGCCCTGGGCGCGCCGGCCGACCTGCAGGCCGGGCTCGGCGCCGGATCCAGCCTCGAGGACGTCTTCCGGCACTACACCGGCAGCAGCCTCACCGAGAACGAGAAGGGAGGGCTGCGTGATGTCCGCAGCACCCGCCGCACCGCCCGTCGCATGGGTTGAGCCCGAGACCCGGTCCGGCGCCGGCCGGCTGCTCTCCCGGATCTACACGTTCTGCCTGGTCGAGATGCAGCGCCTGCGGCACGACCGCAGCGAGCTGATCACCCGGGCGATCCAGCCGATCCTCTGGCTGCTGATCTTCGGCACCACGTTCAGCCGGATCCGGGCCATCCCGACCGGCGGCGTGCCGTACCTGGACTACCTCGCGCCCGGGATCATCGCCCAGTCCGCGTTGTTCATCGCGATCTTCTACGGCATCCAGATCATCTGGGAGCGCGACGCCGGCGTGCTGACCAAGCTGCTGGCCACGCCGACGCCGCGGGTCGCGCTGGTCGCGGGCAAGGCGTTCGCGGCCGGGGTCCGGGCGCTGGTCCAGGCGATCGTGGTGCTGATCGTGGCCGCGCTGCTCGGGGTCGGGCTCACCGACAACCCGCTGAAGATCCTCGGCACGTTCGCCGCGGTCGTGCTGGGCACCGCGTTCTTCTGCTGCCTGTCGGTCACGCTGGCCGGCTGGGTGCTCAAACGGGAGCGGCTGATGGGCATCGGGCAGGCGATCACGATGCCGCTGTTCTTCGCCTCCAACGCGCTCTACCCGGTCGCGATCATGCCCGGGTGGTTGAGGGTGCTCAGCCACATCAACCCGCTCTCGTACGAGGTGGGGGCGCTGCGCGGGCTGCTCATCGGCGTGCCGACGAACTACTGGCTCGACTTCGGCGTGCTCATCGCGACGGCGGTCGGCGGGATCTGCGCCGCCGGCGCCGCGATCGGCCGGCTCTCCCGCTGAGCCGCCGGGCCGGGCGGGCCGGGCGCGGGCGGGCCGGGCGCGGGCGGGCCGGGCGCCGGGACCAGGCGGCGCGTACTCGGCCGGACCGGGCTGGGATGCCTGCACCGGCCTCGGCACCCCCGGCGGCACCGCCCTGCTGGAGATCCTCAGAGCCGGCTGAGCGTCGCGTCGTCCTCGGTGCCGCCGTAGTACCGGTGCAGGACCTCGGTGAACACGGGCTCGTCCTCGGTGGCGTGCGCGAACAACGTCATCGAGGAGCGCAGCTTGAGCGCGTCCACCGAGCCGAGCACAGCGACCGGATCCGTCGCGTCCAGCTCGGTCAGCGCCCGGGCGGCCGCGACCAGCCGCGGCCCCAGCACCGGATGGGCCAGGTACGCCCGGGCCTCGGCCAGATCCGCGACCGCGTACCGCTGCGCCATCGAGCTGAAGCCGAGGCCGGCGATCTGCGGGAACACGAACCACATCCAGTGGCCGCGCTTGTGCCCGGCGCGCAGCTCGGCCAGCGCGGCCTCATAGGTACTGTCCTGAGCCGTCACGAACCGCTCGAGATCGAAGTCCACATCGGACACGATGCCCGGGCGGCGGACCGTCCACACCGGACGGTCCGCCGCCTTCGGACTACGGGTAGCTGATCACGTTCTCCGGACCCTGCCGGTCCGGGGTCACGGCCGCGCCGACCCCGTTGATCACGTGGTCGATTGTGCCGGCCTTGTTGAGCGAGATCGTGAGCAGGTCGTGCATCGCGATCCCGGGCCGGTTCGGCACCTCGAACGCGTTGGTGGAGTGCAGCGCCGGGTTCACGTTGGTGAAGATGTAGCTGCCCAGCCCCCACGCCTCGTGCGTCCGGACCGAGTCCAGCACCTTGTACGCGGCGAACCCGTCGACCCCGTCGTGCGACCAGTCGGCCTGGGTCGGGGAGTCGTACGGCATCTCGTTCTGGAAGAAGATCGTCCGGCCGCGCTCGCCGGCCCAGATCACGTTGAACTTCTGGTAGTGCTCGACGAACAGGCCGGTCGCGGTGACGTCCGCGCCGTTGACGACCACGCCGGTGTCCGCGGTGTTCACGGTCCAGCCGACGCCGTCACCGTGGTCGGCCCGCCAGGCCCAGATGTCGTCCAGCAGCGTGCCGCGGGTGTTGACCTCGAGGCTGGTCGTGGCCTTGCCCACGTGCGGGCCGCCGATCCGGAAGAACACGTCCTGGATCGCCACCGGGTTGGTGGTGCTGCCGATCGCGCCGAGCAGCCTGGTGCCGACCTTGAACAGCACCGGCGAGTTCTGCGGGCCGGCGTCGATCATGAGCCCGGCCACGTCGATGCCGGGCAGGTCCAGCGTCGCCAGCGGGGTCGAGCCGCGCTGGGCGGTGAGCGTGGCCATGCCCATGCCGAGCACGACCTGGTTCGGGTGCGAGACGAGGATCGTGCTGGCCACGTCGTACACGCCCGGGGTCAGGATGAGGTTGCGGCCCAGCAGCAGCTGCAGGTTGATCTTGGTGACGCTGTCGCCCGGCCGGGCCAGGTAGAAGCTGGACAGCGGCAGCGAGCGGCCCGGGGTCGGCCCGGTGGCCCAGGTCGTGCCGGCGCCGTTGCGCTGCAGGGACGGGACGAAGACGTTCCACTTGCCGGCCGCGTCGACGTACAGGTAGGGGCGTTCCTTCGACACCGGGTTGGTGTCCAGGGTCGTGTACGGCGGGGTCGGGAAGCTCTGCGCCGGAGCGCCCACGGCGCCGGCGAAGACCTGGTTCCAGACGCCGTTGGACCAGCCGTTGAGGCTGGAGTTGCGCACGATGAACTGCTGCTGGCTGCCGTTGATCGTGGTGCCGGAGACCGCCGAGTCGGAGATGAAGCCACCGGAGGCGAACTGCGGGCCGGCCGAGCAGAAGTCCATCAGCGACAGGCCGCCGTTGATCTGCACCCGGCGCATCGGCGCGGCCTGGGACACGGCCCAGAACTCGTTGCCGGTCTGGCAGCCGGTCTGGCCGGTCACGTTGATCGACAGGTTCGACATCGAGCGCCAGAAGTTCACCAGCGCGGTGCAGTCGGTCGGCGCGCCCGGCGCCGTCGGGAAGCACTGGTTCTCGACGTCGATCGAACCGTTGATGACGGTGTCGCCGGGGTTGCGGCCGAGGCCGGCGACCTCGGTGTAGTAGCCGACGCTGAAGCGCAGCGGCTGGGCCACCGACCCGTACGTGCCCGGCTTGAACAGCAGGCTGAACCGCCCGGTGCCGAACTGGTCGGACACCTGCTGGGTGTGGAGCGCGTCGACGGTGGCCTGGATCTGGGCCTGCGGCATGCTCGGGTCGAAGATCAGGACGTTCGGCCCGAAGGCCGGGTCGCCGGCCGCGGCGGCCGAGTGCGGGGCGGCCGGGGTGGGCGCCGCGCTCGCCGGGGCGGCGAGGGCGCCGGTGGTCAGGAACGAGGCGACGACCGCGGCCGCCAACCCGATCCCGAATCTCCTGCGGACAGGGGAAAGCTGCATCTGGGCAACCTGCCTGAGGTAGAGGAGAGCCGGCCGGGGCTTGCCTGCCCCCGCTCGCCGGTGTCGCCGCCTCGACACCGGTCCGGCTGCCGGGTCGACATCGACCTGGCCAGCACTATCTCTACCCGGTGAGACCTGCTGGGACAAGACCGGGAACGTTCCCAGCCGATCCTTCCGGACCGTCCGGAGACGCCGAAGGGCGGCGCGGGGACCGGACCCCGCGCCGCCCTCCGAACTACCGGTGCCTACGGCAGCTTGCCGCCGAGGACCGGGACGATCGTGTTCGCCTTGGGTGTGCCGAGACCCGTCGCCGCGTCCCAGCCCTTCTTGGCCGCGAACCCGGGAATGGTCGGGTCGCCGAACGCCTCACCGTGGAAGGTGTTGTCTCCCGTGGTGATGTCGTGGAACAGCGCGTTGTAGACGGGCTTGACCAGCGACAGGGCGTACAGCTGGGGGTTGAGCCAGCCGACCCGGGCGTGCCGGAGCTGGGCCGACAGCGCGACCAGACCGGCCCACTGCGGGGAACCCGCACTGGTGCCACCGAAGATGAACAGCAGGTCCGCGCCCTGACCCGAGGTGCTCCAGACCGCGAGCACACCGGTGTTGATGCCGGCGTTGTACGAGACGTCCGGCACGCCGCGGGAGGGCAGGTGCAGCTGCTTCTGGAAGATCGGGGTCGGGGTCAGCGTGCTGAACCCGCCGCCGCCACCGGCCTCGAAGTCCGGCTCGTTCCAGGTGGTCTCGCTGTGGTACGCGCCGGTGATGCCGTCGGCGTCGAGCAGCGTGCCACCGACCGCGGTCACCAGCGGGTCGGTCGCCGGGGAGCTGACAGCCTTGCTGAACGTGCTGCCGTCGCAGGTCGGCTGCGCCGCACCCTGGTCACCCGAGGACGCGAGCAGCGTGATGCCCTTGAGCGTCGCCGCCTGGAAGACGCGGTGCTGCTGGGCGGCGATGGCCGGGTCCACGCAGCGCTCGTCCTCGCCGAAGGACTGCGAGATGACGTCGCCCAGGTTGTGGTCGACCGCGAACTTGGTCGCCGAGAGGATGTCGGCGTCGTCGTTGGTCTTCGACAGCACCAGCGTGATCTTGGCGGCGGGAGCGACGGCGTGCGCCCACTCCACGTCGAGGCTGATCTCGCCGGCCCAGCCGGTCTGGTTGGCGTCGGCCTGGTCGAACGGGGTCAGGCCGTCCGGCGCGACGATGTTCACCGTCGCCGCGGGCAGCTCGAAGACCGAGTCGAAGAGGTCGAGGTCGTGCTGGATCGTCGGGCTCTGGAAGGCGTCCACGATGACGATCGAGCGGCCCGCGCCGGTGGCGTTGACCTTGTCGATGCCGTACGCGGCGCGGATCTGGGCCGGGCCGAAGCACTGGCCCGACGGCTGAGTCTGGCAGGTGAACGTCGGCGGCACGCCCGGGTTGGCCTTGCCGGCCACCTTGTAGTGCGGCGCGACGGCGATCGACGGCGTCTTGGAACCCCCCGACGACGCGGCGGCGGCCGGGTACGCCGCGGCGACGAGCAGGCCGGCGAGGAGTGCCACCAGCCAGGACACGGTGGCAGCGCGTCCCTGCCACCAGGACCGGTTGACCATGCGTTCCCCCTTCGGAGGGCAGCGGGGTCGTCCGACGCCCCCCAGGACGGTCGCCGCGATCGGATGCGCGACGGAAGCGACCGGACCGTATCCAGACACGGAGGTCCGGCAGAGCCCAGAAATTCCCAGGGAAAGGCAAAGCTTTGGTCGAATGCCCAGCACCGCGCACAGGAACCGTGTACGGCCGAACTACCACGGCCCCGAGCCCACCGCAGTTCAGCCTGCGTCCACCACCCCTCGACCGGCCTAGTACCTCGGCGGATCACGGCGTACGAAGGCGCCGGTGTCTGGGTCTTCGTAGATCAGCCCGACTCCGACGCGGTTGAGTACATCGACCATGCCGACCGGCGGTTGCCCCGAGATCACCACCATGCTTCGGACCGGCGACTCGATCCACTCGCGATAGTCCAGCAACTGGCCGAGAGCGGTGCGGACGGCCTCCCGGCTGTTGGTCGCATCCCGCCTTGTCCCACCCCCGAACCGGGCCTCGATCTTCCCCGCCGGCCACCAGGACCGGCGCGTCAGGCCAGAGACACCGCTAGATCCACAGTCCCTCGCGGACCGGCGACCGGGGCAGCACGGGCAGGAGCCGTACTACTGAGAGTGGTAATTACCGCCGTGAGTAGTAAGGCGCCGGCAGGCATGTCGCTCGGGCCGCCCGCTCGGAGAAAGTCGGGCCGCTAGGGTCCGAGGGTGGGGGTCGGGGAGATCGTGGTGTTGGTGCTGGTGGTGCTCGTGCTGCTCGTCGTCGTGCGGGTGGCGCGGCGGCCGGGGCGGGACAGCCCGCCGCGGCCGGTGACGACGCCGGTCAGCGCGCAGCTGCAGGCCCGGGTGCGGGAGCTGACCGGGGCGGGCCAGCGGATCCAGGCCGTGAAGGAGTTGCGGGAGGCGACCGGGCTGAGCCTGCTCGACGCCAAGAACGCGGTCGACGCGATCGCGGCCGGGGCGTCGCTGCCGGTCGCTCCCCCGGCCGGGTCCGCGTCCGCCGGGTCCGCGTCCGCCGGGTCCGCGTCCGGGGACCCGCGCGGCGACCTGGCGTACCGGGCGCGGTCGCTGGCCGGCGCCGGCCGCGAGGCCGACGCCGTCCGGCTGGTCGCCGACGAGACCGGGATGAGCGCGCCCGAAGCCGAGGCCTTCGTCCGCGCGCTCCGCCCCTGATCTACATCGGGTACTGCGGGAGGGTGCCCCGGATGGTGACCCACTGGGTGTCGGTGAAGGCATCGAGGTTGGCCTGGGCGCCGCCGTGCCGGGCGCCGGTCCCGGAGTCCTTCACCCCGCCGAACGGGATCGTCGCCTCGTCGTTCACGGTCTGGTCGTTGATGTGCACCAACCCGGTCGGGATCCGCTCGGCGATCTCCAGCCCGCGCATGACGTCGTTGGTCAGGATCCCCAGCGACAGCCCGTACGCGGTGTCGGCGGCCAGCTTGACCACGTCGTCGACGGTGTCGAAGCGGACCACCGGGGCGACCGGGCCGAAGACCTCCTCGGAGTACGCCGGCGCCGTCACCGGCACGTCCGCCAGCACGGTCGGCCGGTAGAACAGCCCCTCGTACGTCCCGCCGCTGGCCAGCCGCGCACCCGCGTCCACCGACCGGGTCACCAGCGAGTGGATCTTGTCCCGCTGCCCGGCGTCGATGATCGGCCCGAGTGCGACCTGCCCGGACGCCGGGTCGCCGACCGGGAGCCGATCCGCCCGGGCCACGAGGGCCGACACGTACGCGTCGGCGATGCCGGACTGGACCAGGTGCCGGCCGGCGGTCATGCAGACCTGCCCCTGGTGCGCGAACGAACCCCACGCACCGACCGAGGACGCCGCGTCCGGATCGACGTCGTCGAGCACGAGCAGCGCCGAGTTGCCGCCGAGCTCCAGGTGCACCCGCTT
The DNA here is from genome assembly GCA_035995165.1 of Mycobacteriales bacterium. Lineage (NCBI taxonomy): Bacteria > Bacillati > Actinomycetota > Actinomycetes > Mycobacteriales > Mycobacteriales bacterium. Next base: position 15,119 of record DASYKU010000044.1, on the reverse strand, counting down.
GAGGTGCTGCGCGGCCAGCGTCGCGACGGCCCGGCCGGCCTTGGTCGAGCCGGTGAACGAGACCACCCGCACGGCCGGCTCGGTGACCAGCGCCTCGCCCACGTCGGCGCCACCGGGCAGCACATGCAGCAGCCCCTCGGGCAGGCCGGCCTGCTCGAAGATCGCGGCCAGCACGGCGCCGCCGCTGACCGCCGTGCGCGGGTCCGGCTTGAGCAGCACCGCGTTGCCCAGCGCCAGGGCCGGCGCGACCGCGCGGATCGACAGGATCGTGGGCACGTTGAACGGCGCGATCACCCCGACCACGCCGACCGGGATCCGGCGCGCCATCGACAGGCGCGGCAGCGCGGATCGCAACAACTCGCCGTAGGGAGCGGAGGCCAGCGCGGCCGCCTCGTAGCACTCCTCGGCGCTCGTCATGACCTGGAAGCCGCCGAACGGGCCGATCGCGCCCGTCTCCCGCATCAGCCAGCCGCCGATCTCCTCGGCGCTGGAGTTCCAGAGGTCGCCGGCGCGGCGCAGCACCGCGGCCCGCTCCACGTACGGCAGCGCGGCCCACGCGCGTTGCGCGTCGGCGGCCCGGGCCGCCGCCTTGTGCACGTCGTCCGGAGTCGCGCGCCCGGACCGGCCCAGGGTCTCGCCGGTCGACGGCGAGACCACGTCGTACGCGGCCCCGGAGCCGTCGATCCACCCGCCCGAGTAGATCTTGCCCTGCCAGCCGTCGCCATCGAGAAGGGGCACGCTCGACCTCCGCAGTCACCTCGGCAGCACCGGCGCCGCCAATGGTTCGCCAGTCAACAGTCCCACGGATCACCCGTCCAGACCCGCCCGTGGCATGCTTCCGGACTCGGGGAGCGGGGGAACGCGGCGAGCGACGGGAACGCGTACCGGGGCTGGTTGCTCGGGCACTTCGTCCCGGACGGGCTGCGGCGGGCACCGTCGTCACCGTCCGCCGGGCGTCGGGCGTCGGGCTAGCGTCGCCGCTCATGGAGTGGACGGTCGAGGATCATCTGCGGGACAAGCCGGAGTCGTCGGTGTCGTTGTTCCACGACTTCGTCCGCCTGGTCGAGGTCTGCGGCCCGTTCACGTACGCGGTGGCCAAGACGACGATCACCTTCAAGGGCGTCCGCCGCGGTTTCGCCGGCGCCCGCCCGACCCCGACCGGCCTCACCGGGTACCTCGACCTGCAGCGCGCGGTCGAGGACCCGCGCTTCACCAGCGCGGTCCCGTACACGAAACGCCTGTACGTCCACCACTTCCGCCTCACCGCACCGTCCGAAATGGACAGTGAGTTCGCCGGCTGGGTCCACGAGGCCTACGCCGTCGGCGCCGGCGCCCACCTCAGCTCCTGAGCCTCACGCGGTGCCGGCGCGGAGCGTCTGGGCGAGGCGGCCCCGGGACTCGGTGGCGACGACGAGGGTGGCGGTGAGGGCGAGCAGGGGGATCGGGAGGGCGGCCGTCCAGGGGACGGTGACGGCGTGGCCGACGACGCGGGCGACGGCGAGGTGGGCCAGGAGCACGCCGAGGGCGGTGCCGGCGATCGCGCCGGCGAGGACCGGCGGGAGGAGCTCGCCGGCCGCGACCAGGCGGGCGTCGCGGGGTCGCAGGCCGAGGGTGCGCAACCGGGCCAGCGTGACGGCGCGGGCGGGGGCGGTCGTCGCGGCGGCCAGCACGACGCCGAGCGCCGCCAGGACGAGCAGCACGACGGCCGAGACGGACGCCAGGCGGCGGAGCCCCTCCTCCAGCGGACGGTCGCCCTCGGTGCCGCGGACCGCGAGGGCGACCGCGAGCAGCGCGGTCGGCACGACCAGGACGAGCAGCGGCAGCGCCCGTGTGGACGTCGCCGCGGCTCTGGCAGCACCGAGCACGGGAAGGCTGCGGGGCGAACGCAGGGCGCGCGCCAGCCCGAACGCGACGCCGGCCGGGAGCAGCCGCAGCACCACGAGCGCGCCGACCACGGCCCCGAGTGTCGGCGCCGCCGCCGGCAGGACGCCCTGCGCGCCCCGCTGGACCAGCGCGGCGAACGCCCCGACCGCGAGCAGGACGACCGCGAGCTCGCCGGCCGCCCGGCGCAGCTGCCTCGTCCGGGCGGCCGACCGCCGGGCCGTACGGTTCGCCGGGACCCGCCGGGCCGGGGTCGCCCGGGCCGCCGCCCAGAGGCCGAACCCGGGAGTGGCGAGCACGGCGACCACCAGGACCGGCACGGTCCAGAGGCCGGCCGCCCGTCCGGCCGCCGCCCCCACCAGTGCGACCACGGCCGACTCCCCGACGAGCCCGGCGCCAAGCTGAGGCAGGGACGCGCCGCGCTCGCGCAGGGTGGCGAGCACCGGCGTACGCCGCCGGACGAGCAGGTCGGCCGCGAGCAGCAGCATCAGCGCCGCGCTCACCACGAGGCCGACGAGGAGCACGTCGGCCTGGGCGGTCGCGGCCACGATCCGGGCCTGCGCGTCCCGCAGCACGCCGTCGAGCCCGCTCTGCCACCGGAAGAACGAGGCCTCCTCCGTGCCGGAGGAGGCCTTGAGGGCGACGATCGCGGCGGCGAACGGCTCCGCGTCCCGGGAGCGCAGTCGGCTCGGCTCCGGCGTGAACGTGACCGTCGGCGTCACCTCGTCCGGGTTGAGTGCGAGCCGCGCGTCGGGCACCGAGTCGGCACTCAGCAGCCCGGCCGTCGTGGCGCCGCCGGCGAGCAGCGGCGCGGTCCCCCAGCCCGGGTCGGCCGCGTCGAGCGGGCGGAAGACGCCGCTGACCCGGACGTCGAGCGCCTGACCCCGCGGGTCCCGGACGGGGACGCGGTCGCCCGGGCCGACCCCGAGCGCGGCCGCGACCGGCTGGGACAGGGCGACCTGCACCGGCCACGGACCGGAGTCCGGCGGGACGACGTCGCCGGCGGCCGCGGCCGGGACCGCCGCCGCGGGCGGGCCGCCGGCGACCCAGGCGACCCGGGCGCCGCCGACGTACGCGAGCCGGAACGTGCGGCCGGGGCCGCCGCCGGTGACCTGCAGCAGCGTGCTGCGCAGCGCCGGCACCGGCGGCCGGAACGCCGCCGCCAGCGCGGGCCCGAGCTGGAACCGGGCCAGGCTCGCGTCCTGGTCGAGGATCGCGGCCGTGCGCGAGACCCGCAGCCGCTGGGACGGGTCCTCCTCTTCGAACGGCGCGTTCACCACGACGGTCGCGTCGGTCCCGGCCCGGGTGACGGCGTCCCGGACGGCGTCGTCGGCGGTCCTCCCGATCGCGACCGGTACGGCGGACGCGAGCAGCGTCGCGACGCCGACCACGACCGCGGCCAGCAGCAGCGACCACCGCTCCGCCCACGCCCCCCGCACGAGCGCCCTCACCCCGGGACCCAGTGCGCCACGACCCCGCACGGTGCGACCCCGCACGGTGCGACCCCGGACGGTGCGACCCCGGACGGCGCGACCCCGGACGGACGGGTGGTCATGGGCCGACCCGGAGGTGGCTCGCGTTGGCGCGGCGGACCTGGACGAGGACGACGAGCGCGACCGCCAGCGTGCAGCCGGCGAGAAGTACGAGAAGGAGCACGCCCTCGGCCGGCCAGGGCCAGCGCGTCCGGGCCGCCGGCACCGGCGCCGCCCCGACGTCGGACCGGATCAGCAACGGCCCGACCACGCGCGCGGCCAGCGCACCGACGACCGCACCGGCCCCGAGCAGGAGGACCAGCACCCCGCCGTGCTGGGCCAGCAGCCCGCCGACCACGCCGCGCCGCCGTACGCCGAGCGCCCGCAACCGGGCCACCTCCAGCGCCCGGGACTCGAGGTCGGAGCTGACGTGCAGCACCGTGCCGGCCAGGGCGAGCACCACCGCCGCCGGGACGAGGACGACGAGCGCGGCCGGGAGCCCGGCCCGCAGCGGCCCGTGCGCGAGATCGTCGGCCACGCCGGCCCGGGTCAGCACGGTGCCCAGGCCGGGGATCCCGTCGGACCGCGCCGGCCCGCCCACCCACCAGGCGTCGACCGCGGGCGCGAGCTCACCCGCGCCGATCAGCGCCCGGGACAGCGCGTCCACGTCGGCCAGCATCGCGACCTGCCCCGGCGCCGACGGCACGGCCGGCACGACCGTCGCCACGACGACCGGAACCGGTGTGGTCCCGACCGTGACCGCCAGCCGGTCGCCGGGCCCGGCCCCGAGCGCGTCCGCGAACCGGCTCGACACCGCGACCGGCACCGCCGCCGTCCGCGGGAACGCCGTCGCCACGACCTCGGCCGGCACGAACCCGAGCGCGGTCAGGTCGACCGTGGCCGTGGTCCGCACGACCGTCCTGCCGCCGGCCGCCCGGACCTCGGCGCCCGCGCTCGTGACCCAGTCCGGCGTGGCCGCCGTCGCGCTCCACGCGCCGGCCGCCGATCCGGGCCCGGCGAGGTCGACCGTCACCCGGCTGGTGCCGTCGCCGCCGGGCGCGCCGGGTTCGAGATCGATCCGCAGGTCGAGCGCGACGATCCGGGACGCCGGTCCGCAGGAGGTGAGCCGGTGCGGCCGCCCGTCCAGGGGAACCGCCGCCGAGTCGCAGGGCGTACGGAGGCCGGTGCCGTCCTGGAGCACCAGCCGCGGCGTCAGCCGCAGCCCGGTCCCGCCGGTCGCGGTCCCCGTGATGGTGGCATCCCCGGCCGGCAACCCGGTGACCGCGGCGGGCGTGAGGCGCGCCCCGACCGCGGCCCAGCCCCCGTCCACCCGGCCGCGCAGGATCTCCGCCGAGTGCCGGGTGTCGACGGCGACGAGCCGGGGCGCATCGCCGCCGATCGCCTGCCCGACGACGACGGCGCGGTTCGTCACCGGCGAGACCGTGCCGCCGGTCGCGGCCCGCACGGTGGCGCCCTCACCGGCCACGGGCGGGGCGGCCAGCGTGAGCGCAAGGTCCGTACCGACCTGGACGTCGGCCTGGTCCTGTTGGGAACTCTCCCAGGTCGCGCCGAACGCCAACCCGAAGGTGCCCGTCGCCGCGGCGAGCCCGAGCAGTACGGCGGCCGCGACCGCCCGGGGCCGGCGCGCGGCCTCGACCGCGCCGAGCGGGAGGACGAGCCCGCGGGACCGGCGCGCGACCCGCTCGGCCAGCCACAGCGGCACCGCCACCAACCGCAATGCCAACGCGGCGCCTGCGATCAGGACAAGGACCGGAGCGGCGATGCGCACCGCGTCCACACCCGTCGAGGTGTCGGGCTGGTCCCGCAGCTGCCACCAGCCACCGACGGCGAGCACGACCAGCAGGACGTCGGCCCCCGAGCGGACCAGCACTCCGGTGGCCCGGCCCGGCCGGACCAGCACCGCGGCCAGCAGCAGCGCACCGATCGCCACTCCGAGAACCTGGATGCCCGTGACGGTCAGGCCCGCATCGACGAGGCCCGAGTGGCGGGTGAGGACGGCGTACGCGAGCCCGGACAGCGGGACCGCGAGCAGCGCCCCGGCGACCGCGAGGGCGACCGCCTCCAGCGATGCGATCCCGGCCAGCTGTCGCCGGCTCGCGCCGAGCGTCCCGAGCAGCGCGGTCTCCTCCGCCCGCAGCGTGGTCACCAGCCGCCCGGCCAGGCCGAGCGCGACCGCGGCCAGCGCCGCCCCGAGCACCACGACGACGAGCACGGTCGAGCGGGTCGCGTCCTGCTGGGCGTGCGCCCGGGCCAGCGTGCCGGGCAGCTCGGAGGCGACGCGCTCGATCCGGACGCGGTCCCCGATCGCCGCGGTCAGCCGGCCGTCCGCGCCGGCGAGCGAGGCCTGCGCCGCCCGCAGCGACGGACCCGACACCGCCGACAGGTCGGGATGGGCGGTCACCTGCAGCCGGTCGACCGTCGAGCCGCTTCGGTAGAGGTCGGCGAGGTCGACCACGAACGGCCCGTACGCGCTGGCCGGGCGGGGATCGCGGTGGTCCGGGTCGTAGCCGGCCGCCCCGAGGGGGTCCCGGTCCCAGCCGGCGTCGGGCCGCGGCCGGAAGACGCCGACGACCACGACGGTGACGTCCGGGGCGCTGCCCGACCCGACCTCGGCACCGAGCCGGACCCGGCTGCCCAGCTCGATCCGGAGCTGCCGAGCGGTCGGCTCCAGCACCACCGCCTCGGTCGGATCGGACCCGGCCCGCGGCCAGCGGCCGGCCGTCAGCACCGCCCGCTGCGGCAGACCGTCCACACCGGACAGATAGCCGACCCGGCGGGGCTCGGCGCTGAGCAACCGCACCGCGGACGAGGCCCGGGTGGCGGTCGTCGCGGCCAGCGGCGTCAGCGCCCCGGCGACCACCGTGCCCGCGTCGGCGGCGACCGCCTCGCCGGCTCTCCCGGGCACCCCGCCGACGAACGCCGTGACGTCCACAGTGGACGCCGGCGAGCGTGAGATCCCCTGCCGCAGAGCCGTTTCCTGCGCCGTTGTCAGCAGCAGCGCGCACACGCCGAGGACCGTCGCCCCGATCGTCACCACGGCCAGGACCGCCGCCAGCATCGGCCACTGCGCCGCCGCCCGGCGTACGAGCAACCTCAGCATCGACGTGGCCGCCGGGCCCGGCCCGGTGCCGTCACGCGCTGACCCGCCCGTCGGCGATTCGGACGACCCGGTCGGCCAACGCGACCATCACCGGGTCGTGGGTGGAGACGAGCGCGGTCACGCCCTCGGACTCGACCACGCCGCGGATCAGCGCCATCACCGCCAGCCCGGTCTCGGCGTCGAGCTGCCCGGTCGGCTCGTCCGCGACGAGCAGCCGCGGCGACGCCGCCAGCGCACGGGCGATCGCGACCCGCTGCTGCTGCCCGCCCGACAGCTCGTCCGGGTGCTGCTCGGCGTGGTCGGCCAGCCCGACGAGGTCGAGCAGGACGGCGACGCGGCGCTCCCGCTCGGCCACCGGCGTCCGGCTCAGGCGCAGCGGGACGCCGACGTTCTCGGCCGCGGACAGGACCGGGATGAGCCCGAAGGTCTGGAAGACGTACGCGACGGTCTCCCGGCGGAGCCGGCTCAAGCCCTCCTCGTCCAGCGCGGTGACGTCGGTGCCGTCGACGGTGACGGTGCCGGCGTCCGGTCGGTCCAGCCCGCCGACGACGTTGAGCAGCGTGGTCTTGCCCGACCCGGACCGGCCGACCAGCGCGACCAGGGTCCCGGCCTCGACGTCGAAGGAGACGTCGGTCAGCGCGTGCACGGTGCCGAAGCTGCGGGTGACACCGCGGACGGCGAGCATCGGCCGCGGGCTCACGGCCCGCGGTCCGGCCGTACGGTGACGTGGTCGGACTCGAGCGCGAGCCGCACCCGGCGCGTCAGCGCGAGCGCCTCCCGGTAGTCCTTCGGCACCTGTACCCGTCCGGCGCGGTCCATCACCGCGTACTCCTCCGCGACGACACCGCCGTCGACCTGCCGGCGCAGCACCTCGCTGCTGGTCCGGCCGTCGCGGATGGCGACCGTACGCTCGACCTCGCCGCTGACCGCCGGATCGTGCGTGACGATCACGATGGTCACGCCCAGCTCCTGGTTCGCAGCCCGCAGCGCGCCGAACACCTCGACCGACGTCTCGGTGTCGAGCTCGCCGGTCGGTTCGTCGGCCAGCAGGACCGTCGGACGGTTGGCCAGTGCGACGGCCAGCGCGACCCGCAGCTGCTCGCCGCCGGACAGCTGGGCCGGGCGCCGGTCCGCGCAGTGCGCGACCCCGAGCGTCTCCAGCAGCGCCGTCGCCCGGGTCTTGCGGCCGGTCGTCCGCGCGAACGACATCGGCAGCTCGACCACCTGCCGTGCGGTCAGGTACGGGACGAGGTTCGCGGTCGTCCGCTGCCGGACGAACCCGACCGTGTGGCGCCGGTACCGCACCCGCTCGGCCCGGGTCATCCTCAGCAGGTCCCAGCCGTCGACCGTCGCGCGTCCGGCGGTCGGCACGTCCGTGCCCGCCAGCAGCGACAGCAGCGTCGACTTCCCGGACCCCGACGCGCCCACCACCGCGACCATCTCGCCGGCCCCGACCCGCAGATCCAACCCCTGCAGCGCCTGGACCTCGATCGATCCCCGTTGATAGATCCGCACGAGGTTGTCGCACACGATCACCGCGTCGTCGGGCAACCCACTCTCCTCGGACCGGGGCGCCGAGCATAACCGCCGATCCTGGGCAATCCGGACCCGCTACCGGGCCACCGACCAGTGCTCGGCGGACGCGGACGGGTCGGCGGCGAGGCGCTCCAGGGCCTGCCGGAGGAGCGCACCGAGCCGGGTCGCCGAGTCCGCGAGCCGGCTGTCCGCGCTCGCCGTCACCTCCAGCAGCCGTCGTCCCGAGCCGGGCACCCGGTTCACCTCGACCATCAGCGGGAAGCTGTGCTGGTCGGAGAACCACCAGTCCAGGACGCGGACCTCCCGCAGCGCGTCGAGCCCGGCCAGCACGTGGAAGTCCGTGTGGTTGAACGCCACCTCGAAGACCGCGCGATCGCGTCCGGCCAGCCGCTGGATGCGGGCCAGCGGGAAGCGCCGGAACGGCAGGGTCTCCCGCTCGGCGTCGAACGCCGCCCGGGCCAGCTCGGCCCAGGACCCGGACACGGTCGCCCGGATCGGCAGGATGTTCAGCAGCAGGCCGAGGACCTGGTCGGAGTCCTCCTGCTCCGGCCGGCCGCTGGAGACCAGGCCGCTGACCACGCCGGGCCGCTCGGTCAGCGCGGCCAGGGCGGCCAGGTGGGCGGCGAAGAACAGGCTCTTCACCGGCAGGCCCAGGTCCGCCGCAGTACGCCGGAGGTCCGCGTCCAGCTCGTCCGGCAGCAGCTCCCGGAAGGCGCCCCCCTGCGACGCCTGGTCCGGCGCCGCGGACGGAGCGCTGTCGGGGCCGAGCCGCTCGGTCCAGAAGAGCTCAGCGGTCGGGTCGGCCGCCGCCGCCTGCTCGGCGGCGACGAAGTCGCGGTAGCGCGCGGCCGGGGGTGGCAGCTCGGCGTCCTGGCCGCGCAGCCCGGCGTCGTACCGCAGCAGCAGCTCGGTCATCAGCTGCGCGAGGCTCCAGCCGTCGAGCACGATGTGGTGGACGGCCAGCGAAAGCTGGAACGACCCGGGCGTCCGGCGCAGCACGGCACAGCGGACCAGCGGCGCCCGGCCCAGGTCGAACGGGTCGGCCTGCTCCCGGCGCCACCAGTCCGCCAGCGCCTCCTCGGCCGAGCCGGACCCGAGGTCCTGCACGGTCACCGGCACCACGGCGCTGCGGTGCACGAACTGCATCGGCTCCCGGAAGCCGCCCAGGTCGAAGGTGGTCCGCAGGATCTCGTGCCGGGCGCAGAGGCCGGCCAGCGCCCGTTCCAGCGCCGGCCGGTCGAACCGGGCGGCGACCTGCACGCTCATCAGGTCGTGGTAGAGCTCGGACTCGTCGGACAGCTCGCACTCGAAGAGGATCCCGAGCTGCATCGCCGCGGTCGGGTAGGCGTCGACCACGTCGGCGGGCAGGTCCGCCGGGTCGAGGTCGGCCAGCCCGGTCGACACCACCGGACCGGACGTCTCGGCCGGGCCGCCCCCGAGCCGGTCGCACTCCGCGGCGAGCTCGGCAATCGTCGGATGCAGGAAGAGCGCCTCGACGGTGACCGGCAGCCCGGCCGCGCGGGCCGCCACCCCCAGTCGGATGGCGACGATCGAGTCGCCGCCGGCGGCGAAGAAGTTGTCGTGCACGTCGGGCTCGTCGACGCCGAGCACCCCCGACCACGCCTGCGCCAGCGCGCGCTCGGTCTCGGTCCGCGGCCGCACCCCGGGCCCGGACAGCGCGAGGTCGTCGGACGACGGCCGCGGCAGGCCGGCCCGGTCGAGCTTGCCGTTGGGCGACAGCGGCAGCGCGTCGAGCGGGACGAAGGCGGCCGGCACCATGTGCCCGGGCAGCCGCTCCAGCAGCGCCGCGCGGACGTCCGCCGGCCGGGCCGCCCGGCCCGGCTCCGGGACGAGGTAGGCGACCAGCCTGGGCGCGCCCGGCTCGTCCGCCCGCAGCACGCAGGCCGCCGCCCGGACACCGGGCTGGTCCAGCAACGCCCGGTCGATCTCGCCGAGCTCGACCCGGAACCCCCGGACCTTCACCTGGCTGTCCGCCCGCCCCCGGTACTCCAGCTCGCCGTCCGGACGCCGTACGGCGAGGTCGCCGGTGCGGTACAGCCGGTCGCCCGGGGTGCCCCACGGGTCCGGCACGAACCGGTCCGCGGTCAGGGCCGGCCGGTCCAGGTAGCCACGGGCCACGCCCGGTCCGCCGACGTACATCTCGCCCTCGGTGCCGGCCGGCAGCTCGGCCAGGTCCGGGCCGAGGACGTGCACCCGGAGGTCCCCGATCGGCCGGCCGATCGGGCTGCCCGCGTCGGTGAGGTCGGCCAGGGCGATCGGGCGGACGGTCACGTGCACGGTGGTCTCGGTGATCCCGTACATGTTGACCAGCCGCGGCCGGGCGGTGCCGTAGCCGCCGACCCAGCCGCGCAGCGTCGCCGGGTCCAGCGCCTCCCCGCCGAAGACCACCACGCGCAGGTCGTGGGCGGGGAAGCCGGCGTCCTCGGCGACGGCCGCCAGCTGCCGGAACGCCGTCGGCGTCTGGTTGAGCACGGTCACCCGCTCGACCCGGAGCAGGTCGAGGAACGCGGCCGGCTCCCGGCTGGTCAGGTGCGGGACCACGACGAGGCGGCCGCCGTACCGGAGCGCGCCCCACAGCTCCCAGACCGAGAAGTCGAAGGCGATCGAGTGGAACAGCGTCCAGACGTCCTCGGGTCCGAAGCCGAAGTCGGCGTCGGTCGCGGTGAACAGCCGGGTGACGTTCGCATGGCTGACGACGACGCCCTTGGGCCGGCCGGTCGAGCCGGAGGTGTAGATGACGTAGGCCGCGTCCTCGGGCCGTACGCCGGTCCGGGGCGGGTCCTCGGGCTCGCCGGTCGTCGGCTCGTCCAGGCCGACCACCGCGCGGCCGGATCCGGCCAGCGCGGCCGCCCACTCCGCGTCCGCCAGCAGGATCCGGCAGTCGGCGTCGGCCAGGACCAGGTCCAGCCGGGCGGCCGGATGGGAGGGATCAAGCGGCAGGTACGCGGCCCCGGCCTTGAGCACGGCCAGCACGCCGACGACGAGGTCGACCGTACGGTCGGCGCACAGCCCGACCAGTACCCCGGGACCGGCGCCGGCCCGGCGCAGCCGGTGGGCGAGCCGGTTCGCGGCCAGGTCCAGGTCCCGGTACGCGAGCCCGCGGCCGGGATCGGAGACGGCGATCCGGTCCGGCCAGCGCGCGGCGGCGTCGGCGAAGATCTCATGCAGACAACGCCGATCCGCAGCGGCCGCCTCGGCAAGCGGCGCCGCCTCAGCGAGCGAGGCCGCCTCGGCAAACGGCGCCGGCTCGACGAGCGGCGCCGCCTCGGCAAACGGCGCCGCCTCAGCGAGCGAGGCCGCCTCGGCAAACGGCGCCGCCTCGGCAAGCGGCGCCGGCTCGGCAAGCGGCGCCGGCTCGACGAGCGGGGTGATGAGCGCCGGGACCGCGGCGTCGGGATCGCCGACGGCGGTGCCCAGCAGGTCGACGTACCGGTCGAGCATCGCCTCGGCCCGCTCGGCCTCGAACAGGTCGGTGCAGTACTCGAGGACCACGTGCAGCTCGTCCCCGACCTCGTGCAGCTCGACGGTCAGGTCGAACTTCGCGGTCCCGTTGTCCACCGGGACCGGCGCCACAGCCAGCCCGTCGAGCCGCGCGTACGGCCGCAGCGGCCCCTGATAGGCCAGCGCCACCTGCGCCAGCGGCGGCCGGGACAGGTCGCCGGCCGGCGCGAGCTCGGCCACGAGCTTCTCGAACGGCACGTACTGGTGGTCCAGCGCGTCCAGGGCCGTGCGGTGCAGAGCCCCGACGAGCGCCCGGAAGGACCCGTCGCCGGGGCGTACGCGGACGGGCACGGTGGTGGCGAAGAAGCCGGCCACGTCCTCCAGCGCGGGGTCGGGCCGGCCCGCCGCGGGCGAGGCGACGAGCTGGTCGGTCCGGCCGGTGAGCTCCCGCAGCAGCAGGCCGAACGCGGCCAGGCAGACCACGTACGGCGTGCTCCGGGTCCGGCCGGCCAGCTCCCGGACGGTCGCCAGCAGGCCGGCCGGCGCGCGGAGACCGATCCGCCGGCCGCGGTGGCTGCGGGTGGCGGGCCGCGGGTGGTCGGCCGGCAGTTCCAGCACGACCGGGGCGCCGTCGAGCGCATCCCGCCAGTACGCGAGCAGATCGGGCAGCGTGAGCTGCCAGGCGGTGAAGTCGCGGTACGTCAGGCCGGGCGGAACCCACCCGGGCGGCCGGCCCTGGACCCGCGCGGCGTACGCGTCGGCCAGGTCGCGATCGACGACGTCCATCGTCCACCCGTCGGCGACCAGGTGGTGCAGGACGGTCACGAGCAGGTGGTCCTCGTCGCCCAACCGGAACAGCACGCTCCGGCCCAGCGGCGCGGCGGCCAGGTCCAGGTGCTCGGCCGCGACCCGGTCGGCCTGCTCGCGCGCCTCCCGCTCGGCGTCGGGCTGCCCGCGCAGGTCGACCACGTGCAGCGGCAGCGGCCGGTCCTGCGCCCGCGCGCCGAGCGACCCCCCGACCAGCTCGAAGGACGTCCGCAGCTGCTCGTGCCGGCCGGCGACGTCGCTCAGCGCGGCCTCCAGCGCGGCCACGTCGAGCGGCCCGCGAAACCGGGACGCGGTCGGCACGTTGTACGCCACACCGGCAGCCGGGCTGAGGTGGTCCAGGAACCAGAGCCGCTGCTGGCCCGACGAGGGCACCAGCGCCGTGTCGGCCCGGTGCCGCAGGGGCGGCAGGGCGTCGCCCTCGGCGTCCTGCTCCAGCAGGGCCGCCAGCTCCCGCGGCGTCCGCGCGGTGAACAGCTGCCACAGGGTCAGCGGCTGCTCGTACCGGCTCCGGATCCGGGTCAGGAAGCGGACCGCGTGCAGCGAGTTGCCGCCGAGCTCGGTGAAGTCGTCGTCCAGGCCGATCGGCCCGCGGCCGAGCAGCTCGCCCCACAGGGTCGCGAGCTCCCGTTCCAGCGGGCTACCCGCGCCGTCGGCGAGACCGTCCCCGGCGGATGGCGGGTCCGGCAGGGCCCGGCGGTCGAGCTTGCCGTTGGCCGACAGCGGCAGCGCGTCCAGCCCGACGACGACGCCGGGCACGGTGTGCTCGGGCAGCAGCTCGGCCAGCCGGGTCCGCAGCGCCCGCGGCTCGGCGTCCCCCACCACGTACCCGACCAGGACGGCGTCGTCGGCGGTCCCGCGCACCGCCGCCGCGGCCGCCCGGACGCCGGGCTGGGCCGCGAGCACGGCCTCGACCTCGCCGAGCTCGATCCGTACGCCGTGCAGCTTGATCTGCTCGTCCAGCCGGCCCAGGTAGTCCAGCGCGCCGTCCGGGCGCAGCCGGGCCCGGTCCCCGGTCCGGTAGAGCCGGCTGCCGGGGGTGTCCGAGAACGGGTCCGGCACGAACCGGTCCGCGGTCAGCCCCGGCCGCCCCAGGTAGCCGCGCCCGACCTGGACCCCGCCGAGGTGCAGCTCGCCCTCGGCCCCCGCCGGCAGCGGCCGGCCGGCGGCGTCCAGGACGTACGTGCTGGTCTGCTCGACCGGGCGGCCGATCGGCACCGCCGGCTCGTCCCCCGGCCCGCACTGCCAGCGGGTCACGTCGATGGCCGCCTCGGCCGGCCCGTACAGGTTGTCGAGGCCGGCGCGCAGGCCGCTGTCGAAGAACCGCCTTTGCAGCCGGGCCGTCAGCTCCTCGCCGCTGACCACGACCTGGCGCAGCGAGCCGCACCGGCCCAGGTCCGCGGTGTCCAGGAAGACCCGCAGCATGGACGGCACGAAGTGCGCGACGGTGACCCGCTGGGTCTCGATCAGCTCGGTCAGATAGGCGGGATCGCGGTGCCCGCCGGACCGGGCGACCACCGTGCGGGCGCCGGTGAGCAGGCCCCAGTAGCACTCCCAGACCGACACGTCGAAGCCGACCGGGGTCTTCTGCAGCACCGCGTCCGCCGCCGTCAGCCCGTACGCGCGCTGCATCCAGCGCAGCCGGTTGTCCAGCCCCCGGCGGCTGTTCATGGCGCCCTTGGGGCGGCCGGTGGAGCCGGAGGTGTAGATGACGTACGCCACCGAATCCGGCCCCGCGCCGCCCGCCGGGTTCTCCGCCGGCTCCGCCGCGATCTCCACACGCGCGGCGTCGAGGCTGATCAGCTCCACGCCATCCGGCACCGCGAGGGTCGCGCGCACCGTCTCCTGCGCCAGCACGATGGGCACGCCGGCGTCGGACAGGGTGAAGGCGAGACGCTCCGCGGGATACCCGGGATCCAGCGGCACGTACGCGCCGCCGGCCTTGAGGATGGCCAGGATGCCGACCACCATCTCCAGGCTCCGCTCCATCAGCACGCCCACCCGCACCTCCGGGCCCACGCCGTGGCCGCGCAGGTGGTGGGCGAGACGGTTGGCCTTTGCGTTCAGCTCCGCGTAGCTTAGCGCCTCTCCTTCGTAGACGACCGCGACCGCCCCCGGCGTGCGCGCCGCCTGTTCCTCGAACAGCACGTGGATGCACAGCTCCGCCGGATACTCCGCTTCGGTCCGGTTCCACGCCTCCACCACCAGCGCGCGCTCCGCCTCGCCGAGCAGCTCCAGCCGCGAAAGCCGCACGTCCGCGTCCGCGGTGACCTGCTCCAGCACCCGCTCCAGGTGGCCGAGCATCCGTTCGACCGTGCCGCGCTCGAAGAGGTCCGTGCCGTAGTTCAGCGCGCCACGCAGCCCCTTGGGGGTCGTCCAGAGCGTCAGGGAGAGATCGAACTGGGCGATCTCCATGGCCGCTCCGACTCCGCTGACCTCCAGCCCCGGAAGAGCGCCCCCGCCCTCGGCGTTCTGCAGCGCGAACATCACCTGGAAGAGCGGCGAGTGGCTCAAGCTGCGCTCCGGCTGCAGCTCGGCCACCAGCTTCTCGAAGGGAAGCTCCTGGTGCGCGTACGCGCCCAGCGTCGCCTCCCGCACCCGCCCCAGCACCTCCCGGAAGCTCGGGTCTCCCGAGAGGTCGGCGCGCAGCACCAGCGTGTTGACAAAGAAGCCGATCAGCTCCTCGACCTCCTTCCTCGTCCGGCCCGCGATGGGGCTCCCGACGACGATGTCCGTGCTCCCGCTGTACTTCGACAGCAGCACCTGGAAGGCGGAGAGCACCACCATGTACGGCGTCGCTCCCTCGCGCCGCCCCAGCGTCC
>DASYKU010000043.1 GCA_035995165.1 Mycobacteriales bacterium | reverse complement strand
CCTCCTCAGGCCGATGCGCGGCGCTCGCGGTGCGCCCTGACCTTGGCGATCGATCCGCAGCTGCGGCCGGCCGAGCCGCCGGCGGTCATGAGGCACCAGCGCTTGCTGCCGTTGCGGGTGTGGTCGTAGAAGACCCACCGGCAGTCGGGGCAGGCCTTGAGGCGCGGCCACGTACCGTCGGCGATCGCGGTGAGCACGGCGCCGACGATGGTGGCGCCGTCGCCCCGGCCGGTCCACTCGATCCGGCCGTCCCGGAGCACGGGGCATACGCGCAGCCGGCCGACCCAGGGGTTGATGGCCTCCGGCGTTGCGTCCTCGACGGCACGGCGCAGGTCGTCGCGGAGCGCGCGCAGCTCGGCCGGACCCTCGAACACATCGGCCGGCTGCCGCGTGTCGTTGGGGATCGACCAGGTGTTGAGCAGCGTCCGGATGGGCTCCAGCGCGTCCGGCGCCTCCTGCCTGTTAACCACCCAACGAGTTTAGCGGTTGCATCGCCTTCGCGGGAGTCGTTAACCTGCCAACGACTTAGCCGGTAACGGAGAGGGAGTCAGGGTGGACGAGACCCGTGAGGTGGTCTGGTCCGCTCTGCGCTGGCCGGGCCTGGAACACGTGAGCATCGGCGTACGGGCCGGGGAACTGTCCGCGGCGGGTCGCGGGATCGCCGTGCTCGACGGCGTCCCGACCCACGTCGGCTACGAGCTGCGCACCGATCGGACCGGGGCGACCCGACACGTCGAGATCACGGTGTCGGGACCGTTTCCCACCCGGACCCGCACCCTGCAGGCCGACGGGCAGGGCCACTGGCGGGACGACGCGGGGCCACTGCCCGACCTGGACGGCTGCCTCGACGTCGACATCTCGTTCACGCCGTGCACGAACACCCTGCCGATCCGCCGGCTCGCCCTCGCCGTCGGTGCCGCCCGCGAGCTCGACGTCGGCCATCTGTCCGTCCCGCAGCTGACGGTCCGCCGCGCCCGGCAGCGCTACCGGCGACTCGACGGCGGCTACCGCTACGAATCCGGACGGTTCGCGGCCGACCTGAGCGTCGACGACGCGGATCTCGTCATCGACTACCCGAACCTGTGGAGGCGGGAATGAGCCTGGTCGAGTCGCTGGTCGCCGAGCCCAACTCGGACCTGGCGCTGTTCGGCCAGTTCGTCGGGGACTGGGACATGGACATCGAGTTCTACGACGAGGCGGGCGACACCGTCTACCACGACCTCGGGCGGTGGAGCTTCGGCTGGGTGCTCGACGGTCACGCCATCCAGGACGTGTTCAGCTTCCCGACCGAGCGCGGCCGCGGCATCGGCACGACGCTGCGCACCTGCTCCCGGGACCGCGACGAATGGCAGATCGTCTACCTGGGCGCGGTCAGCGGGATCACGGCGATCCTGCACGGCGGCCGGGAAGGCGACCGCATCGTCCTGCGCGGCATCGACGAGGACGGCCACAACCGCTGGACGTTCAGCGACATCCGCGCCGACTCGTTCACCTGGATCGGCGAACTCTCCCCCGACGGCACCACCTACCGCGTCAACCACCGAATGACCGGAACCCGCCGCACCCCCAGGGCCGATCAACCGCCACCGTCGCCCGCTCCGCGCTGAAGACGGGGGCCACCGGTCCCGCCGGCGGCCCGGTCCGGCGTGGGTCAGTGCGCGATCTCGGTGGAGCGGGACTCGCGGACGACCGTGACCCGGATCTGGCCCGGATAGGTCAGCTCGTCCTCGATCTGCTGGGCGACCTCCCGGGCGAGCATCTGCGCGGTCAGGTCGTCGACCGCCTCCGGCTGCACCATCACCCGCACCTCGCGGCCGGCCTGCATCGCGAACACCCGCTCGACGCCCGGCTTCCCGGCCGCGATCTGCTCGATCCGCTGCAGCCGCTGGACGTACGACTCGAGGCTCTCCCGGCGGGCGCCGGGCCGGCCGCCGGAGCAGGAGTCGGCGGCCTGGGTGAGCACCGCCGCGATCGTGCGCGGCGGAACCTCGTTGTGGTGCGCCTCGATCGCGTGCGCGACCTCCTCGCTCTCCCCGTACTTGCGGGCGAGGTCGGCGCCGATCAGCGCGTGGCTGCCCTCGACCTCGTGGGTGAGCGCCTTGCCGATGTCGTGCAGGAAGGCGCCGCGCTTGATCGGCGCCGGGTCGAGCCGCAGCTCCGCGGCCATGATGCCGGCGATGTGCGCGGTCTCGACCAGGTGCTTCAGCACGTTCTGGCCGTAGCTGGTGCGGTAGCGCAGCCGGCCGACCGTGGCCAGCAGCTCCGGGTGCAGGTCGGAGATGCCGACCTCGACCAGCGCGTCCTCGCCGGCGCGCAGGCAGAGGACCTCGACCTCCTCCTTGCTGCGCTCGTACAGCTCCTCGATGCGGTGCGGGTGGATCCGGCCGTCGAGCACCAGCTTCTCCAGCGTGATCCGGCCTATCTCGCGCCGCACCGGGTCGAAGCAGGAGAGCAGCACGGCCTCGGGGGTGTCGTCGATGATGAGGTTGACCCCGGTCACCGACTCGAACGTGCGGATGTTGCGGCCCTCGCGGCCGATGATCCGGCCCTTCATCTCGTCCGCCGGCAGGTGCAGGACGCTGACCACGCTCTCCGCGGTCTGCTCGCTGGCGACCCGCTGGATCGCGTCCACCACGATCGTGCGGGCACGCTGCTCGCCGTGCGCCTGGGCCTCGGCCTCGATGTCGCGCATGAGGATCGCGGCATCCCGCTTGGTCCGCTCCTCGACCGCCTTGAGCAGCTCGGTCCGGGCGTCGGTGGCGGTGAGTCCGGCGATGCGCTCCAGCTCCTGCTCGTGCTCGGACTCCCGGGACTGCAGCAGCTCCTCGCGCCGGGTCAGCAGCTGCTCGCCCTCGGTCAGCTCCTCGGCCCGCAGCTCGACCCGGCGGACGGTCGCGTCGACCCGCTCCTCCCGCTCGGCCAGCCGGCCCTCGCGGCGCTCGACGTCGAGCTTGAGCGCGCGGGCGTTCTCGGTGATGTCGGCGGCGTCGCGCTCGGCCTGGCGGCGGGCGTCGAGCAGGGTGGTGGAGACCTCGAGCTCGGCCTGCCGCCGGGACTTCTCGGCGTCGGCCTGCAGGGCGGTGCGGATCGAGTCGGCCTCGGCCCGGGCGCCGCGGCGGAGCGCGTCGGCCTCGGCCTCGGCCAGCCGGCGGGTGGTGGTGGCCATGGTGTCGGCCTCCGCGCGGGCCGCGGCGGCGGCGTGCACGGCTTCCAGTCGCAGGGCCGACAGCTCGGCCTCGACCGTACGGCGCGCCTGCGCCAGCAGGTCCGGGTCCGGCGTCCCGCGGTACGTCGGCCCCTCGGCGACCCGCGCATCGATCTGCGCCGTCCCCGGCGCGGCGGCGTGTGTGGTGCTCGCACGAGGAGCGCCATGCGAGCTGCGGTCTGCGGCTGCCGGCGCGCCGGCCGACCCTGGTACGCCGTCGCCGAGCTGCGTGACGAGATCGGACGCCGGAGCGCCCGGACCCGGGTCGGTCCCGTCGGCGTCGGCGCCCACCGCGCCGGCACCAGCGGCCGGAGTGGCCGGGCCGGCGTCCGCGGTACGAGCCGTCGGGCCTGCGTCGGTCGGGTGGGTCGTCGGCGTGGCGCCGGCGGCGTGGGTCGTCGGGGCGGCTGCGCCGGGGTCGGCCGCGTGGGTCGAGGAGTTCGGCGGGGTGCCGGTGGGGCGCGGGGAAGCCTGGGTGGGGCGACGGCGGAGCAGGACCAGGCCCAGCAGCACCACCAGGACGATCACCACGACCAGCAGGACCGTCGTCACCGCACCCACCTCCGTCCCGGCGGGCCGAGTGCGACTGGGCACGCGGCATGGTCACCTTGAGGAGGACCTCGGCACGGGACGCCGACGAAGGCGGCCGCGACTTCCGCGGCGGCCGGCTTGCCGACGCGAAACTCCCGGCGGGTGCGAAACCCCCGCCGGCATTGCAAGGCTTGCGTCCACCGAGGTGGACGGGATGTTCTGCGATGCGCTGTATGTCTGTCGCGTCCAGGTCCGACCGGCCCGGGCGCGAGGTGGACTCCTCGTGCCGCTGAGGCTATGTCCGGCCTACCGGCCGGTCAAGAAAGCACGCCTGCGCCCGCTGCCAAACCGTCTCGACCTGCACTGAAGAGTAGGGACGCCAACGGCCCGAACCGCTGCGCCGGATCGCACGCAGCCCACGCGACATCAGTCGAGGGCAACAGTCGTCAGGCCGCCGGGTCGGAGCGCGACCGCCGTCCGGGACGGCCGGCCCCGCGCGGATCCCGCGCAGCCGAGGCGGCATCGGCCGGACGCAGCAGTCGTCAGGTTGCCCGGTCAGAGCGCGATCGCCGTCCGGGACGGCCGGCCCCGCGGGACCGGCCCAGCGAGGCGGCATCGGCCGGGACGCAGCAGTCGTCAGGGGCCCGGGTCGACCGCGATCCGTCAGGCCGCCCGGTGGCGGACGGCGCGGGAGCGGGGTGGGGTCAGTCCGGAGGTAGGGAGTCGTCCAGGGTGTCGAGGTCGCCGGGGTCGGTGCCCTCGGCGGCGAGGGCGTCCCGCACGACGCGGAAGGCGAGGCCGGGCGGGTAGCCCTTGCGGGCGAGCATCCCGGCCAGGCGCCGGATCCGGGCCGGCTGCTCGAGTCGCCGGGTGCTGGGCAGGCGGCGCTCGACCAGGGCGCGGGCGGTGCGTTCCTCGGCCTCGGCGTCGACCACCGCGACCGCCTCGCCGACCACCTCGCCGTCGACGCCACGGCGCCGCAGCTCGGCCGCGAGGGCGCGTCGGGCCAGGCCTCGTCCGTGCCGGGAGTCCACCCAGGCGGCCGCGAACGCCCGGTCGTCGATCAGGCCGACCTCGGTGAACCGGCTCAGCACGGTCTCGGCCGCCTCGTCCGGGACACCGCGCTTGGCCAGCGCGGTCGCGAGCTCGGCCCGGGTCCGCGGTTGCAGGGTCAGCAGCCGCAGGCAGACGGCCCGCGCCACGGACTCCGGGTCACCCGGCGCATCCTCCGGATGTCCCGGGGCATCGCCCGGCTCGGTACCCCGCTGCGGCGCGCCACTCCCCCGCCGCCCGTCCCGCGCGCCGGCCCCGGAGCTCGCACTCCGCCCCCGCCGACCGGCACGCCGCTCCGACTCATCGGCACCGGCACCGGCACCGGCACCAAAGACGACCGCATCGCCGGCCCCGGGACTCGCGGCCGGACCCCGCCGACCAGGACGCAGCTTCGGCTCATCGGCACCGGCCCCGAGGACGACCGGATCACCCTCCCCGGGACTCGCCGTCGGACCCCGCCGACCAGGACGCAGCTTCGGCTCATCGGCACCGGCACCAAACACGACGGGATCGTCGGCCCCGGGGCGCGCGGGGCGGCTGCGTCGAGTAGGACGCCGCTCTGGTTCACCATCGTCGTTCCCGGGCGCGGTGCCGGGGACGACGGCTCCGTCGTCCCCGGCGCCGAGCCCTCCCGGGAGGAAGTCGCTACCAGCCGGGCGCCGGCCGGTGTCGGCA
>DASYKU010000042.1 GCA_035995165.1 Mycobacteriales bacterium | reverse complement strand
GGCCTGGGCACCGCGCATCCCCGGCGGCTGCGGCGCCAAGGCCCTCGACCAGACCCGCCACCGCCTCGCCGCGTGAGCCGGGTTCCGCCCGGCGCGGCCTGGTCTGCCGATACGCCGAACCTGCCGTCCGGGCGCCACCGGCAGACGGTGTTCTCCGGATCTCGTACTACTGCGAGTAGTAGTTACCACTCGCAGTAGTAGGACGCAGCCTCGTACCCGGCTTGCGTTGTCTTCTCTTGTCTGCGACGGGCTTTCCGGGGGCTCCGCCCCTCTCGACCCCGTCAGGGCTCCGCCCTGGACCCGGCATGGGGCGTCCCGCCCCCTACAACCCCCTGGAAGGTGAAGCGGAGCGAGCTCTTGTATGCGGCCTGCGGAGGGGAGCCCGCTCCGGTAGCCGCCCTGCAGAACGTCAGCACACTCATGAGCGGCTTTCGGTCAGCACCACGGCCAAAGCGGGGAGCTGAACCCCCGGCAAGCGATGCAAACCACAAGAGCGAACACCGAGGTCCCGGGGTGCCCCCGCAGACAGGAGAGAACAAGAAGGCCGGAACGACCCCCGTAACCAGGAGAGAACCAGGAGGGCGGGGATGACCCACGCAGACGAGGAGACATTCGGGAGCGCGGAACCCTCAGCGGGGTCCAACTCCGACGTGGTGACCAATAGTGCTCGAATCGGAAAGAACCCGCAGGATCGCAAAGGCGACGTCGGCCCGGGCGACGAACCCGCCGACGGGCGGGCTATCCGCGACGAGACCGGGGTGACCGCCGCCGGCGCGGTTGGTGAGCTTCGGCGGTCGCACGGTGCTCCAGTCGAGACCGGACTCGACCAGCACCTGCTCCATCCGGACCAGGTCGCGGTAGTGCGCTCCGAACGCGGCCCACAACAAAGGCCGAGCGACCCGGCGGTAGACAAAAGGTCCGTCGGCGAACAGCGGCGCCGCGCTCACCGCGACGATCCGCAGCGTCCCCGTCTCGCGCATCGCCATCGTCGCGGCCCGGACGCCGCGGGAGTTGACGGTCGGGTCGCTGCCGCGCCCGGCCGGCCCGAGCGCGGAGACGACCCCGTCCCGTCCGGCGACCGCGTCCACCAGCGCGCCCGGCGAGAGCGAGTCGACGACCGCGACCTGGAGCCGCCCCGGACCGCCGACCGGCACCTTCTCCCACTCCCGGATCGCCGCGCTGCTGCGGGCCGAGTCGCGGACGACCGCCGTGATCTCGTGCCCGTCCTCGATCCCCTGCCGGACGAACTCCGAGCCGATCCCGCCGCTGGCACCGATCACCGTCACACGCATGGACGAAACCTCCGTCGGGGTGGGTGAGTGTTCACTTACCCAATGAGAGTGAGTGAACACCCACTAACCTGTCAAGCGTGAGTACGAGCACGCGGGACCGGATCCTGGACGCGGCGGCCGAGGTGATGACCCGTCTCGGCCTGGCCCGGACCACGACCAAGGAGATCGCCCGCTCCTGCGGCTGCTCCGAGGCACTGCTCTACAAGCACTTCCGGGACAAGGAGGAGATCTTCCTCGGCGTGCTCAAGGAGCGACTGCCCAACCTGACCCGGACGCTGGCCGAGCTCCCGTCCCAGGCCGGCACGGGGTCCGTACGGGACCGGCTGGTCGAGGTGGTCGAGCTGGGCGTCCGGTTCTACGCCGGCGGCCTGGCCATCGGCAGCTCGATGCTGGGCGACCCGGGGCTGGTGGCCCGGCACCGGGAGTGGCTGCTGGAGCGGGGGGTCGGGCCGCACCGGGCCAACGAGATGCTCGCCGACTACCTGCGGGCCGAGCAGAAGGCCGGACGCGTCGCGGCCGACGCCGACCCGGACGCGGCGGCGGCGTTGCTGCTCGGCGCCTGCTACCAGCGAGCGTTCCTGGTCCGGCTGGTGGGGGAGGAGCCGCCGCGTCCGCCCACGGCGGAGTTCGCCGAGAGCGTCGTAGACACGATGCTGCGCGGGCTCGCACCCTGATTGGCTGTGCTGTGCTGTCTGACCGGCGAAACGACCAAGAAACTGGAGATATGCAGCCGACCGAGATCGACGAGCTGGTGACGCGAGCGGGCGACCTGGTCGTCGAGCACTACGTGTTCGAGGACGTCGCGAAGCGGGTGCGCGAGGTCCTCGCCGCCGCCCGGTACGCCGACGGCGATCCCGCCGCGCTGGCCGAGGCCGTCACCCGGGACCTGCAGTCGGTCAACGGCGACCTGCACCTGCGGCTGAGGCACTACGACGAACCGATCCCGGAGGTGTGGGACGACGCCGCCGACGCGGCCGCCCGGCACGCCAAGGCCGTCCGGTCGATGGGCGGGGTGGCCAAGATCGAGCTGCTGGAGGGCAACGTCGCGCTGCTCGCGCTGGCGCCGAGCCTGTTCCCGATCGGCTCGGCCGGACCGGCGGTGACCGCGGCCCTGCAGCTGGTGGCGAGTGCCGACGCCCTGCTGCTGGACCTGCGCGGCAACCGCGGCGGCGACCCCCGCACGGTCGCGCTCGTCTGCGGCTACCTGCTCGACGAGCACACCCACCTGGTGACGATGCACCAGCGCGACACCGGCGAGACGTTCCAGTCGTGGTCGGTGCCCTGGGTCCCGGGCCCGCGCTTCGGCGGCACCAAGCCGCTCGCCGTGCTGGTCGGCCCGGACACGTTCTCCGGCGCTGAGGAGCTCGCGTACGACCTGCAGCAGCTGCGGCCGCACACCACGGTCGTCGGTGAGCGGACCCGCGGTGGCGCCCACCCGTGCGAGGGCTACCGGCTGCACCCGCACCTGGAGCTGACGGTGCCCACCGCCCGCGCGCTCGGCGCCACCACCGGCGCCAACTGGGAGGGCGTCGGCATCACTCCGGACGTGGAGACCGGCGACCCGTTCCCGGCGGCCTACCAGCTGGCGCTGGCGGCGGTTCAGTAGGAGCGCGGCAGCCCGAGGGTGTGGCCGGCGACGAAGTTCAGGATCATCTCTCGGCTCACCGGGGCGGTCTTGATCAGCCGGGTCGCCCCCCAGAGTGTCGCCAGGCCGTACTCGGTGGCCATGCCGTTGCCGCCGTGGGTCTGGATCGCCTGGTCCAGGGCGAGCATCGAGGCGTCCGCGGCCGCGTACTTGGCCATGTTGGCGGCCTCACCGGCCGCGGTGTCGTCGCCGGTGTCGTAGAGCCAGGCCGCCTTCGTCGTCATCAGCCGGGCCAGCTCGAGCTGGATCGCCGCGTGCGCGAGCGGGTGGGCCAGACCCTGGTGGCTGCCGATCGGGACGCCCCAGACCTGCCGGCTGTTCGCGTACGCCGAGGCCTTGCCCAGCGCGTACCGCCCGATGCCGTTGGCCAACGCTGCCCCGGTGATCCGCTCCGGGTTGAGGCCCGCGAACAGGGCCGCCAGCGCGGCGTCCGCGCTCTCGCCGACCATCGCGTCGGCCGGCAGCCGGACGTCGTCCAGGAACAGCGTGAACTGCTTCTCCGGACCGGTGATCTCCACCGGGATCGGCGCCTTCTCGAAGCCGGGTGCGTCGGTCGGCACCACCGCCAGGGCCGGGCGCAGCGTGCCGGTCCGGGCGTCCTGCGCCCGCCCGACGACCAGCACCGCGTCGGCCTCGTCCACCCCGGAGATGTACGTCTTGCGCCCGCTGATCAGCCAGTCGTCGCCGTCGCGAGTGGCCACTGTGGACAGTTTGTGGGAGTTGGAGCCGGCGTCCGGCTCGGTGATGGCGAACGCCATCTTCAGCTCGCCGCTGGCCAGGCCGGGCAGCCAGCGTTCCTTCTGCTCGGTCGTGCCGGACTTGGCGATGATCGTCGCGCAGATGGCGGGGGAGACGACGATGAGCAGCAGCGGGCAGCCGGCCGTGGACAGCTCCTCGGCCACGATCGCCAGCTCGACGATGCCGCGACCACCACCGCCGTACTCCTCCGGGACATTGACGCCGAGGTAGCCGAGCCGGCCGACCTCGGCCCAGAGCTCGTCCGTCTTCCGGCCCGTCCGGGCCTTGTCCAGCCAGTACGAGTGGCCGTAGCGGGCGGCCACCTCGGCGACGGACGAGCGCAGCAGCCGCTGCTCGGCGGTCTCGGCGAAGTCCATCAGCTCTCCTCGGGTTCGATCACGGCCACGACCTCACCGGCGTCCACCTGCGACCCGGCCGCCACCCGCAGCTCGGCCACCACGCCGTCGGTGGGGGCGAGCACGGCGTGCTCCATCTTCATCGCCTCCAGCGCAAGCAGTGGCTGCCCGGCGGTGACCCGGTCGCCCTTGGCCACCCGGACGGCGACGACCTGGCCCGGCATCGGCGCGGTCAGTGACCCGGCCGGCAGCGCTGAGACCGGCTCCGGCAGCGGGTCCACTTCGGACAGTGTCACCGACCAGCCAGGACCGTCCACATAGGACACATCGCCGATCGCGTGCACCCGGTAGGTGGTGCGGATCCCGTCGTCGACGAGCGTGACCGCGTCCGGGGCCGCGGGTGCCGGCCGGTAGGACACCGTGACCGGCCCGTCCGGACCTGCGTACGTGGCCGTCGCCGGTTGCGAGGGGCTGTTCCGCCAGCCGGTCGGCAGCGTCGGTTGCACGGTCCGTGGGCGGGCGGTGCGGGCCAGCGCCGCGACCAGCGCGGCCCGTTCGATCTCGGCCGGACCGGCCAGCGGGGCGAACAGCTCGGGCTGCTCGGCCAGCACGGCGGTGTGCGGCCCGGCCGCGAACGCGTCCGACCGCAGCAGCCGGACCAGCAGGTCCCGGTTCGTGGTCAGCCCGTGCAGCTGGGCGCCGGCCAGCGCGGCGGCCAGCATGCGGGCGGCCGCCGCCCGGGTCCGGGCGTGCACGACGAGCTTGGCCAGCATCGGGTCGTAGTGCGGCGAGACCACGTCGCCGTCGACCACGCCGGAGTCCAGCCGCAGGTCGCCCGGCACGGCCAGCCGGTGCAGCACGCCGGTGGACGGGCGCCAGTCCGCGGCCGGATCCTCGGCGTAGAGCCGGACCTCGATCGCGTGCCCGCGGACCGGCGGCGGGGTGTCGAACGGCAGCGGCTCGCCCTCGGCCACCAGCAGCTGCAACGCGACCAGGTCCAGCCCGGTCACGGCCTCGGTCACCGGGTGCTCGACCTGCAGCCGGGTGTTCATCTCCAGGAAGGCCGGCTGGCCGTCGGCATCGACGAGGAACTCGACCGTGCCGGCGCCGACGTACCCGACCGCGCGGGCCGCGGCGACCGCGGCGTCGAACAGCCGCTGCCGCAGCGGTTCCGGGATGTCGGCCGGGGCCTCCTCGACGATCTTCTGGTGCCGCCGCTGCACCGAGCAGTCCCGCTCGCCCAGCGCCAGCACGCTCCCGTGCGTGTCGCCGAAGACCTGGACCTCGATGTGCCGGGATCGTTCCAGCCAGAGCTCGACGAACACCAGCCCGTCACCGAACGCCGACTCCGCCTCCCGCCGGGCGGCAGTGACCGCGTCCGCCAGCTCCTGCGGGCCGGCCACGATCCGCATGCCGCGGCCGCCGCCGCCGTAGGAGGCCTTGACCAGCAGGGGATAGCGCGCGTCGGCCGGGACCGCGTCCGGCGCCCAGGACGGCAGCACCGGGACGCCGGCGGCGGCGACCAGCGCCTTGGCGTCCACTTTGGACCCCATCGAGGCGATCGCGTCCGGCGGTGGGCCGACCCAGACCAGCCCCGCGCCCAGCACGGCCCGGGCGAAGCCCGCGTCCTCGGCCAGGAACCCGTAGCCGGGGTGCACCGCGTCGGCCGCGGTCCTGCGGGCGGCGTCGACCAGCAGGTCGGCCCGGAGGTAGGTCTCGGCCGGCGCGGCGCCGGGCAGCTCGACCGCGAGGTCGGCCTCCCGGACCCAGGCGCCGCCACTGTCCACAGTGGAGTGGACCGCGACCGGGGAGATGCCGAGCTCCCGGCAGGTCCGGATCACCCGCCGCGCGATCTCGCCCCGGTTCGCGATCAGCAGCCGCCGGATCACCGGAACACCCCGTAACCCCGGGTGCCCTGCCAGGACGACGAGTGCACCGCCGACAGGCACAACCCCAGCACCGTACGGGTGTCGCGCGGGTCGATCACGCCGTCGTCGTAGAGCCGGCCGGACATCGCGAACGCCAGCGACTGGGCCTCGATCTGCGTCTCCACCGCCTGCCGGAGCGCGGCGTCGCCGTCCTCGTCGTACGCCTGCCCGCGGGCCGCGGCTGCCTGCCGGGCGACGATCGAGAGCACCCCGGCCAGCTGCGCCGGCCCCATCACCGCCGACTTCGCCCCCGGCCAGCTGAACAGGAACCGCGGGTCGTACGCCCGGCCGCACATCCCGTAGTTGCCGGCCCCGTACGAGGCGCCCATCACGACGGTCAGGTGCGGCACCCGCGAGTTCGACACGGCGTTGATCATCAGCGCGCCGTCCCGGATGATCCCGGCCTGCTCGTACGCGGTCCCGACCATGTAGCCGGTGGTGTTCTGCAGGAACACCAGCGGGGTGTCGGTTTGGTTGGCCAGCTGGATGAACTGCTGTGCCTTCTGCGACTCCGGCCCGAACAGGACACCGCGGGCGTTGGCCAGGATGCCGACCGGGTACCCGTGGATCGAGGCCCAGCCGGTCAGCAGCGACGACCCGTACACGGGCTTGTGCTCGTCGAAGCGGGAGCCGTCGACGACCCGGGCCATCACCTCGCGCGGGTCGTACGGGACCCGCAGGTCGCCGCCGGCGATGCCGAGCAGCTCGTCCGGGTCGTGCAGCGGCTCGTCCGGCGGCTCGGTCGGCCCTGGTCCGGCCTTGCGCCAGTTCAGCCGGGCCACGATCCGGCGGCCGATCCGCAGCGCGTCCCGCTCGTCCTCGGCCAGGTGGTCGGCCAGCCCGCTCGTCGTGGCGTGCATGACCGCACCGCCGAGCGCCTCGTCGTCGGCGTCCTCGCCGGTCGCCATCTTCACCAGCGGCGGCCCGCCCAGGAACACCTTCGACCGGTCCCGGATCATCACCACGTGGTCGCTCATCCCGGGCACGTACGCGCCGCCCGCGGTCGAGTTGCCGAAGACCAGCGCCACGGTGGGGATCCCGGCCGCCGACAGCCGGGTCAGGTCCCGGAACAACCGTCCGCCCGGGACGAAGATCTCGGCCTGGCTGGGCAGGTCCGCGCCGCCCGACTCGACCAGGTTGATCAGCGGCAGCCGGTTCTCCCGGGCGATGTCGTCGGCCCGGAACGCCTTCCGTACGGTCCAAGGGTTGCTGGCGCCGCCGCGGACGGTCGCGTCGTTGGCGGTGATCACGCACTCGACCCCGGACACGACGCCGATACCGGTCACCAGCGAGGCGCCGACCTGGTAGTCGCTGCCCCACGCGGCCAGCGGGGACAGCTCCAGGAACGCCGAGTCCCGGTCGAGCAGCAGCTCGATCCGCTCCCGGGCCAGCAGCTTGCCCCGGCCGCGGTGCCGCTCGACGTACTTGGGACCGCCGCCGGCCCGGGACCTCGCCAGCTCGGTGTCCAGTTCGGACAGTTGCACCTGGCTGTGCTCGTACGCGGCCCGGTACTCGGGGGAGGAAGTGTCCAGAGTGGACCGGATCACAGCAGCACCTCGGGCACGTCGACCAGCCGGGACCGCAGCCACTCGCCCAACGCCTTGCCCTGCGGGTCGAACCGGCTGCTGGCCGCCACCCCCTGGCCGAGGATTCCGCCGACCACGACATTCACCGCGCGCAGGTTCGGCAGCCACGTGATCGTCCGCGGCAGCCCCTCGGCTTCCGGCAGCAACGCGTGCAGGCGGGCGCCGGTCAACCAGCCCTCGAACCACCGGTAGGCCTCGTCGCTGCGGAACCAGAGCCCGATGTTCGCGTCGCCGCCCTTGTCGCCGGAGCGGGCACCGGCGATCGTGCCCAGCGGCACCCGCCGGGTCGGCCCGAGATCGAGCTCCTCGACCCTCGGCCGCGTGAGGTTCGTGGTAGGCCCGGCGGCTCCGGGCGGTGGCGGCGGCACCGGGACGCTCGACCCGTCCGGCAGCACGGCCCGATGCTCCACAGTGGACTGCGGCACGAACGACGCGGTGAACACGCCGTACGGGCTGGCGTCGCCGGGCGGCGCGGTCACGTGGAAGCCCGGATACGACGCCAGGGCAAGCTCGATCGGGACCCGCGAGAAGGCCCGGCCGACCTTCGCCCGATCCGGATCCCGTACGGACAGGTGCAGCAGGGCACTGGCCCCTTCCTCGGTGTCGGCGTCCGGGTGATCGGTCCGGGCGAGTGTCCACTCCAGACTCTCGGGGCCCTTCCCGGCCAGTTCGCGCTCGACCTGGTCCCGGACCAGCGCCGCCTTGGCCTCGATGTCGAGGCCGGTGAGGACGAACGTGGTCGCGTTCCGGAAGCCCGCCAGCCGGACCGAGCCGACCTTGAGCTCCGGTCGCGGGGGCAGGCCGGCCACACCGGAGATCCGGACCCGTCCCGGCCCCTCGTGGGTGAGCCGGATCGAGGCGAGGTCGCTGTCCACGTCCGCGCCGGCGTACCACTGCGGTCCGGTCTCGTAGAGCAGCTGCGCCGTGACGGTCTCGACCGTGACCGCGCCACCGGTGTGCCGGTGCTTGGTGATGACGGCCGAACCGTCCGCGGCCACCTCGGCCAGCGGGAACCCGGGATGCCGGACGTCGTGCATCTCGCGGAAGAAGCTGAAGTTGCCGCCCGTCGCCTGCGGGCCGCACTCCAGCACGTGCCCGGCCACGGTCGCGCCGGCCAGCGCGTCCCAGTCGTCGCGGGCCCAGCCGTGGTGCCAGGCCGCCGGGCCGACCACCAGGGAGGCGTCGGTGACCCGGCCGGTCACCACGACGTCGGCCCCGCCGCGCAGGCACTCCACGATGCCCCAGCAGCCCAGGTACGCGTTGGTGGCGATCGCGTCGCCCTCGGCCGGCAGCTCGTCGCCCTCCACGTGCCCGACGCTCGTGGTGAGCCCGAGCCGGTCGGACAGCCGCCGTACGGCGTCGGCGAGGCCGGCCGGGTTCAGGCCGCCGGCGTTGACGACGATCTTGACCTGGCGTTCCACCACGAGGCCGAGGCAGTCCTCGAGCTGGCGCAGGAACGTCTTCGCGTACCCGGTCGCAGGGTCCTTGAGGCGGTCCCGGGCCAGGATCAGCATCGTCAGCTCGGCCAGGTAGTCGCCGGTCAGCACGTCCAGCGGGCCACCCTCGAGCATCTCCCGCATCGCGGCCAGCCGGTCGCCGTAGAACCCGCTCATGTTCCCGATCCGGATCACGACTGTGCTGCCCTCTGTTCGCCTCGTCGGTCGCTCCGCCGGGACCACCACCCGGGGGGCCCGCTCCCTCGTCGGCTCACCGCAGGATCCTCTCCAACTGGCGGCTCCACTCGGCCAGCAGCCGGGTCCGGCGGGCCGAGTCGTCGGTGAGCAGGCTGGCGACACCGAGGCCGCGCATGAGGTCGAGCGTCGCCTGCACCGCCTCCCGTACGCCCGGGCGGGACTCGTCGGCGCCGAGCATCTCCACGGTCAGCCGGTGCACCTCGCGGCCGAACCGGGTCTCGACCGGCACCAGCGCCGTCCGCAGCGTCGGGTCGGTCCGGGCGGCCACCCAGACCTCGATCGCGGCCGAGAACAGCGGGCCGGTGAACAGGGTCGCCAGCAGGCGGATCGTCGCGGCGACCCGGTCACCGCCGGCCGGCAGCGCGGCCGTCTGGGTCCGCAGCTCCGCCGACCGGCGCTCGGCCAGGTGCTCGACCGCGGCGACGAGCAGGTCGGACTTCGTCCGGTAGTGGTGCAGTTGGGCGCCCCGGGAGACGCCGGCCCGCTCGGCGACGAGCGTGGTGGTCGTACCGGACCAGCCGCGCTCGACCAGACAGTCGACCGCGGCCTCCAGCACCCGCCGCTGGGTCGAGCGACTGCGCTGCTGCTGCCGGGTCGCGGACGGGGGTGCGCTCACGGGGGGAGCTTCCCGGAGCGCGGACAAACAGTCAAGACTGCTTGTTTCACGCCTGATTCCTGAGAGGAGTAAGGGCCGAACGGGTGAAACCGATGTTGGGGGGCAGCGGAACCGCAGGGGTTGTGCCCTATGCTTCAGCCCTCCGGTTCCGATCCCCCCACGGCGCCGGAGACCCCACCAGAAGGCGGGGGACCGCCTCACCGCGGCCCCCGCCTTCCCCCTTTTCTGGGCCTCCGGCCTGGCCCCCGCTCTCGGGCCTGTGGCCCGCCCGCTTCCGGGTCCCCCCGCTCCCGAGTCCGGCCCGCTTCCGTGCAGCGAACGGGGCCCGGCCTTGATGGCCTGTTGGGGCTTGTGGGTGGGACCGTGCGTTCCCGGGTTTCGTTGTCTTCTCTTGTCTGCGACGGGCTTTCCGGGGGCTCCGCCCCTCTCGACCCCGCCAGGGCTCCGCCCTGGACCCGGCATGGGGCGTCCCGCCCCCTACAACCCCCTGGAAGGTGAAGCGGAGCGAGCACGTGTGGGTTCTTGTATGCGGCCTGCGGAGGGGAGCCCGCTCCGGTAGCCGCGCTGCAGAACGTCAGCACGCTCGTTGAGTGGCTTTCGGTCAGCACCACGGCCAAGGCGGGGAGCACCCCTCCGCCTGGCCGCCCCCCGATCCCGGCCCCGGACCTGACTCCCGTTTCACATTCCCGGGGTTGTAGGGGCGGGACGCCCCATGCCGGGGTCCAGGGCGGAGCCCTGGCGGGGTCGAGAGGGGCGGAGCCCCCGGAAAGCCCGTCGCAGGCCCGCGCCGGGCCGACCAAGCCGGCGACGCACGGTCCCACCCATGGGCCCGAACGGC
>DASYKU010000041.1 GCA_035995165.1 Mycobacteriales bacterium | reverse complement strand
CAGCGTGCGGTGGGTGGTCACGTCGGGGCTTCGGGTGAACAGCTGCCAGCGGAGATCGAGTGCGTCGCCGTACCGGCCGGTGTCGGTGTGGATCTCGGCCAGGAGCTCATCGATGCGCGAGTCGGGCCGAGCCGCCTCAGCGCGGCCTCGCAGCAGCCATCCGACGGCGTCCTCGGTGCGTCCGGCGTCGCGCAGCACCTGGCCGATGCGGACGTACTGGTAGGGCTCGGTCAGATCTTCGGCGTAGAGGGCGACCAGACCGTCCGGGTCGTGGGCGATCGCTCGGAGGTAGCCCTCGCGCAGGTGCGTGACGACGAAGGCGCGATGGTCGAAGCGATCCGCGTCGGCCGTCGCGGCGGCCAGGTCGGTCAGCTGCCGCCAGTAGGCGGCCAGCCCGTCCGGGCCGAGCGCGTCGGCGAAGTCGGCGACGTCGATGTCCGGCCATCCGGGACCGTCGAGCTGGGTGTCGATCAGCCACCGGGCCAGTCCGACCGGGTCCGGTGGCTCGGCCCGGCAGGCCGCCGCGTACGCGTCCACCGCGCGGTCGGCCACGTCACCGATCGTGCCTGCGGAATCGTCTGCCTGTTCCGACGTCCTGATCACGTGCTGGAGCACTCGGCGGTAGAGCGGCCCTGCCCCGCCCGGATCGCGGCGGGCGACCACGTCCAAGGCGTCGAGGACATCGGTGGCCTTGCGGGCGTAGTCGAACGAGCGCGAATAGTCGACGAAGCCCCGCGGCCGCAGTGTGTCGACCAGCCGCCGCAGCTCAGCGAGGTCGGGCTCGCCGGCGGTCGCGGCGCGCAAGGACAGCCGCCGGTGCACGTCCGGGTGGGTGGCCGCGAGCTCGACCAGCAGGTCGACCAGTTCCGCACGGTCCACCGACTCCAGAGCCGCACGCACGTCGACCGGCCCTCGTCGTCCGCGCCTGCGCACCGGTGCGACGGGCTCGGACTCCGCGTTCGGCGCCAGCAGGACGAGTCCGACCGCCACGCAGTGCTTGCAGAACGCGCCGTCCCGGCCGTGGGGGCAGTCGCACTCACCCACCAGGCGGCCGTCACGGCCGGACAGGCGTACCCGGTACTGCTCCGAGCCGTACACGACTGCCGTCACGCCGTCAGGCAACTCATCGAGTGCGCCGACCGCGTCCAGGTAGCCGGCGGCCCGCCCATAGGACCGGTCGCCGGCCAGCCGGCGCAGGTCCGCGTCGCTGAACCACACCACATCGACAGCCAACCAGTCCCGGCGAACGGACCTCCCCCGGGATGCCGAGATCCGCCCGGCCGGCCCGGCCTCGCGTTGACCCGGACGTTCCACCCGGCACGAACCCCGTGCCTCGGGTCCTGGGGCCGGACGTGCTCAGATCCGGAATCTTCCCGATGTGCGGCTCGGCCCCGATGCCAACCATCGAGCCATGACACCCGACTTGCCGGATAGCCGCCGCCGCCGTCCGGCCCCCGCCCTTCTCCTGCTCGCCGCGGCCCTGATCGCGGTCACGGTGCCGGCTCCCGCCGGGGCGTCCCCGACCGTCCCGGCCCATCGGACCCATCTGCTGACCTCGGGGCTTCATGGCGCCGTGGGCAGCACGGTAGGTCCCGACGGCGCGCTCTATGTCGTCGAGAGCGCGGCCGGGCAGATCTCCCGGGTCGACCCGAGGACCGGGCACAGGACGACGTTCGCGAGCGGTCTGCCCAGGCGGATCCTCGACACCGGAGGCGCGATGGACGTCGCGTTCGTCCATCACCGCCCGTATGTGCTGGTCACCCTGGTCAGCCCCGACGTCGGTGGAAGTGACGTCGACGGGATCTACCGGGTCGACGGGCCGGGCCGGGTCACGGTCGTCGCCGACATCGGTGCGTGGTCCCTGGCTCATCCGCCGGTCCCGGCCTTCTTCGTCCCGACCGGCGTCCAGTACGCCCTCCAGCCCTACCGGGGCGGTTTCCTCGTCACCGACGGCCATCACAACCGCCTGCTTCGGGTCGGGCTCGACGGGGACGTCACGGAACTGGCCGCGTTCCCGAACGTGGTGCCGACCGGCATCACGATCGGCGACAGGTCCGTGTACCTGGCCCAGGCGGGTCCGGTGCCGCATGCTCCCAGCGACGGCAGGGTGCTCAGAGTGCAGCCCCGGTCGGGCCGGGCCAGCGAGGTGGCGTCCGGCGCGCCGCTACTGGTGGACGTCGAGTTCGGCCCGGGCCATCGGCTCTACGCGCTCTCCCAGGGCCACTTCACCCCCGGCAATCCCGAGGGTTCTCCCGCCGACCCGGCCACCGGCGCGCTGGTCCGGGTCGACCGCGACGGCACGCTGTCGCCCGTCGCCACCGGGCTCGACCGGCCGACGTCGCTCGAGTTCATCCGCGACACCGCCTACGTCGTCACTCTTCCCGGGGAGATCTGGACGATCGACAGCCGCTGACCCGACACCGCCGACGCTCTTCGGCATCTTCGATCCCGCGCGTGGCGCCCACACGGTAGGATCTCGCAACCTCCTGTCAGACAGAAGGTTCGCGCCGATGGCCGATACTCGTCGTCCGCACGGTCGCGGGCAGGACCCGGCCGGCATGGTCCCGGTCGGCACGGAGCCGCCGGCCTGGATCGGCCGCCCTCCGGTGTATCTCACCGCGCTGGTCGGACGAGAGCAGGAGGCCGCGCGCCTCAGAGCGCTCCTGCTGGATCGGGATGCCCGGCTCGTCACGCTCACCGGACCCGGTGGTGTAGGCAAGACCCGGCTCGCGGTCCAGGCCGCGACGGATCTCGACGCCGGCTTCGACGAGGTCGCGTTCGTCGAGTTCGCTCCCGTCCGGGACTATCACCGGGTCGCGGCCAGGGTCGCCGAAGCCCTCGGCGTCGTGGAGTCCCCCGGCCGATCTCCCGCCGAGGCACTGGTACGCGTCCTGGGCCCGCGGAAGCTCCTCCTGCTGCTCGACAACTTCGAACACGTCCTCGCCGCGGGTCCGGTCCTGGTCGATCTGATGGTCGGCTGCCCGGACATCACGCTGCTGGTCACCAGCCGGACGCTGCTTCGTGTCTCCGGCGAGCATGTCCTCGCGGTGCCGCCACTGGCTCTCCCGGATCCCGGCCGGCCGCTGCCGGCACGGGCACTGATCGAGTACGAGGCCGTACGCCTCTTGGTTGAGCGGTCCGCAGCGGTGAGTCCGACCTTCGTCCTGACTGACGAGAACGCCGCCACAGTGGCGCAGATCTGCCACGGCCTGGACGGCTTGCCGTTGGCGATCGAACTGGCGGCGGCCCGGATGACGGTGCTGTCCCCGTCGGCGCTGCTCGCCCGGCTCGACCGCCGTCTCGCCCTGCTCACCGATGGCGCGCAGGACGTCCCGGAACGGCTGCGGACCATGCGCGCCGGGATAGCCTGGAGTCACGACCTCCTTTCCGCCTCCGAGCAGTCCCTCTTCCGGAGGCTGGCGGTCTTCGCCGGCGGGTTCGGGTTGTCGGCCGCGGAATTCATGTGTCCCAGCGAGCGCCCCCCTGCACTCGACACGGTCGCCGCTTTGGTCGACCAGAGCCTCCTGCAGCGGATTGCGACGGATGGCGTCGAACCGCGCCTCGCGATGCTGGAGACGATTGGCGAGTTCGCCATGGAACGGCTCGCGGACAGCGGCGAAGAGACGGACGCGAGGCGGAGCCATGCCGCATACTTCCGCCGGCTCGCCGAAAGCGCGGAGTCGGGACTGCGGGGGCCGGACCAGCAAGAGTGGCGGGACAGGCTGGAAGCCGACCTCGACAACCTGCGAGCCGCGCTGGCCTGGGGCACCAGCGCTTCCGCCGAGGATGAGGACGCCGAGCAGGGCCTGCGACTGGCCGGCGCGCTGTGGTACTTCTGGTTCCAACGGGGTCTGCCCGGTGAGGGACGGCGCTGGCTCACCCGGGCTCTCACCAGGGTGCGCACCGCCGGAGCCGATCGTGCCCAGGCGCTCCTCGGCGCGGGGACGCTGGCCTGGCGGCAGGGCGACTTCGCGGCCGCACGGGTGCACCTGGACGAGAGCGTCGCGCTGTGGCGGGACACCGCCGACCGGCGCGGCCGAGCCGAGGCCCTCCACGTCCTGGGACACGTCGAGTTCGACCAGCGGGACTACGCGGCGGCCCAGGTGCTCTTCGAGGAGAGCCTGGCCGCCTACCGACTGGCGGCAGACACCCTGGGGAGCCTGCCGCTGATGGCAGACCTCGGGTTGGTTGCCTACCACCGGGGCGACTACGCCCGAGCTGGCGTGGTTTTCGACGAGAGCCTGGCGCAGTTCCGGCGGCACGGACTGAAGGATCGGATTGCCGGCGCGCTCAACCTGTCCGGGGACCTGGCCCGGCTCGCCGGCGAGCCCGACCGGGCCGCCGCGCTGTACGCGGAGAGTCTGGAGCTGTGGCGCGAACTGCGCGGTACACCCGGGATCGCGTCCGCTCTGCACAAGCTCGGGCAGGTGAAGCGATCCACCGGTGACCTGCCGGCGGCCCGGGCGTACTTCGTGCAGAGCCTCGCCCTCCAGCAGGAGCTGGGTAACGCCCAGGGAATAGCGGAGTGCTTGGCCGGGCTCGGCGGGACGGCCGCGGGCCGGCCGGACCGGGCGGCCCGGATCTTCGCCGCGAGTGCGGCGCTCCTGGAGAACATCGGTGCGCCGCTGGCTCCCGCCGATCAGGCGGCGATGGAGCGCGACATGGCGGCGACCCGGCGGACACTCGGCGGGCCGGGGTGGGAATCCGGTTGGGCGGCGGGTCGCGTCCTGTCGTCGCAACAGGCCGTCGAACTCGCCCTCGCCGACGACTCCGGCAGCCAGGGCGTCCGGCCGGCGGCGCCTCCGGAACCCGGACCCGCCCTGTCGCGGCGGGAACGCGAAGTGACCGCATTGATCGCCCGCGGTCTCTCGAACCGGGAGATCTCCGCGGCGCTGATCATCACGGAGAAGACAGTCGGCAGCCACGTCGAGCACATCATGACCAAGCTGGGCCTGCGGTCCCGCACCCGCATTGCCGTCTGGGCGATCGAGCACGGAATGGGCGGCAGCAAGTCCGACTGACGCCGTACCGCCGTATGGGGATCAATACCCACAGCCTTCTACCGCCG
This sequence comes from Mycobacteriales bacterium, assembly GCA_035995165.1. Lineage (NCBI taxonomy): Bacteria > Bacillati > Actinomycetota > Actinomycetes > Mycobacteriales > Mycobacteriales bacterium. The sequence continues at coordinate 18,473 of DASYKU010000041.1, read as the reverse complement.
GCTATTAGGGAATTTCCCAGATGTCTTACCGGTGAGCGGTCGATAGCGTCGTTCCACAGCGCCGGCTGAGTCGAATAGTCGGCGGCAGAACGGCAGGAGGACACCATGGCGATCACCGAAACGGTCGACGACATCATCGTCCGGACTCATCAGGTCACCGGAGGCGGGGGCGTGCAACTGCACGTCGAGGAGACCGGCAATCAGTCGGGGCAGCCAGTGCTCTTCATCCACGGGCTCTCGCAGTCCCGGCTCGCGTGGAATCGCCAGCTGCACTCAGAGCTCACCCGTGACCTCAGGCTGGTGGCTCTCGACCTGCGCGGTCACGGGGAATCGGACCGACCCACCGACGCGTACGGGGAATCCGACCTGTGGGCGCAGGACGTGGCCGCGGTGATCCGATCCCTGGACCTGGAGCGGCCGATCCTGAGTGGCTGGTCGTACGGCGGCGTTGTGATCTGCGACTATCTCAGTCGTTTCGGCGAGGACCGGGTCGGCGGAGTTCATCTGGTCGGAGCGGTCTCCCGCCTCGGCGAGCCGGTCCTGCCCTTCCTGGGGCCGCGGTTCCTCGCCGTCATTCCCGGCCTCTTCTCCACCGACGCGGAGGAGAGCGTGACCTCCCTGCGGACCTTCGGTCGCTTGCTCACGCGCGAGCCCCTGACCCCCGAGGATTCCTACATCGTCCTGGGAACCGCCGCCACCGCACCGCCACGCGTCCGGCAAGGACTGCTGAACCGGACGCTCGAGTACGACGGCCTGCTCGCCGGGCTTCGTATACCCGCCCTGATCACCCACGGGCTCGAGGACGAGGTCATCCTGCCGGCCATGGGACGCCACAATGCGAGCATCATCCCGCACGCGCGGACCTCGTACTATCCCCACGTCGGGCATGCGCCGTTCTGGGAAGACCCGGACCGCTTCAACGCCGAGTTGCGCACCTTCGCCGCCTCGCTGTGATCGGGCCGCGCATCCACGGTAGGGACGAGGCGGAGGATGTCGCGGTCGTCCGGGGTGGGAGCCACAGTCGTCGCCGCAGCGTCACTGTGCCGGCGGTCGTTCACCGGTAGATCTCGCGCCGGCCGCCGTCGCGCCTCGTACGACGCCGGCGGGCCGCCGCTGATCGACGCCGGCCGCTGACCCACCGGTCTGCAAGGGTTCTGCCATGGCGGACTCGGCAGCAGCACCCCGGCCGGCCGCGGCTTCGCGGGCTCGTGGCCGAGTCGGAATGCCCGCCTATACGGGGAGACGTCCTGCGCGCCGGCGAGCGGCGCGGTCCGGGCCGCCTCGTCCTGACCGCGACGTCAAGGTAGAGGTTTCAGGAGATTCTTGAGCGTGGCGGGCAGTGAATCTACAGCGCCGAGTGTAGATTCTGCTCATGGGGACAGAAGAACTTGTACGCATCGGCGCGGTTGCCCGCGAGCTCGGTGTCTCGCCGTCGCGCGTCCGCCAGCTGGCCGACGACGGGAGCATCCCCTACACCCGAACGACTGGCGGCCACCGCTTGTTCGATCTGGCTCGGGTGCGAGAAGCCCTGACCCGGCGGTCTCTCCCGGGCTCCGACCGCCGGGCGCCTCCAGATCTCCTTCAGGACAGAGCGCCGTCGGGGCTCGAGGAACACGTCCTGTGGCAGGACGCTGCCGAGCGCCTTTACCTTTCGGAGCGAGTCTCGGTCAACTGTTGGGGAGCTGCCGAGTACGCGTTCAGCGAAATGGTCAACAATGCTGTCGATCACTCGGGCGCGTCTCGGATAACAGCTAGGTGGTGGGTGGACAGGGCGACATTGTCGTTCGAGGTCGATGACGACGGCGGCGGCGCCTTCGCCCGAGTTCGCGAGGGGCTCGCTCTCGGCGATCTCTTCTCGGCGATACAGGAACTGAGCAAGGGAAAGACAACCACCGATCCGGCTCGGCACACGGGCGAAGGGATCTTCTTCACCTCGAAGGTGGTGGACACTTTCGCGCTCGAGGCCAATGGCCTGCGCTGGACCGTCGACAATCTCCGCAATGACCAAGCGGTCGGACTGACGGATCGGATTTCCGGCACTCTCGTTCGGTGCGAACTCGACGCCCAGTCGTCACGCAGTACGTCGGAAGTGTTCGCCGCCTACAGCATCGACCATGACTTCGCCCGCACGCGCACGGTGGTGCAGCTCTTCGCTATCGGAGTTCGGTTCATCAGCCGATCGGAGGCCCGGCGACTGCTGTCCGGCCTGGACCGGTTCCAGGAAGTCATCATCGATTTCCGCGGGGTACAGGAGGTCGGTCAAGGATTCGTCGACGAAGTGTTCCGGGTCTGGCCGAGTCAGCATCCCGATGTGACCGTGCATCCGACCAACATGGTTGGACCTGTTGAAGCGATGGTGCGCCGAGGGCTACCGCCGCTGCGGACACCATCGGCGGGTTGACGCCGCGATGGTCGAACGGACGCGCGCATCTGATCGTCGCCGCGGTCGGCCGATAGCGGCCGGTCGGCGCGGCTCAGCCGGATGGTGATCTTGCCGCGGTGCCCCAACCCGACACAGTACGAACCCTCCAGGCTCGGTCGAGGGTTCGCGCTGTCGACCAGCTCTGCTGGTAACGGCGACAGAGGGGAGGTGCCCATCTGGCGGTGCCCCCGACGGGATGCGTACCAGTTGGGCGGGTCAGCGGGTCAGCGGGCGCGGTCATGGCCACGGTCCCTGCGGCTGGCCGCTGGCGGCTCGAGAACGGCAGTAGACGCGTCGCGCGGTTTGTGTCTCATCTGGCGCCTACCATTCAGCGGCATGGCGAACGGGCATGATGATGGCGCGGCCGGAGCCGGGTTCGCCATGGACGAGGGCTTGGCCAGACGCATGAAGGCGTTGGCGTGTACGGCGCCGCTGCACGACCTGGACACGCGGAAGGTGCGGCTGGACTGGGCCGACGCCGACGTATACCAGATGGCCGAGGTGGCGTTCCAGGTCATCGACCAGGTGACGGTTGCGATGGACTTCGACCACGGGGCGCGGCACGACGAGGTCGTGGCCAGGGTGCTGCCCTTCGTCGCGGCCCAGGTGCCCGACCGGGACCGGGACGAGCACGCGCAGGTGGCCCGCTGGGTGCTGGACAACTTGATCAACGTGGGAACGACGAACCGCGGCTTCCGTGCGGTGTACGGCGCGTTCGGTGTGACCGGCGCCTACGAGCGCCGGGCGTTCGACTTCAAGCTGCTCGTCGAGTTGGCGGCCGAGGACGGCAGCGTCTACCTGCGCGCGTCCGACGAGGCGATCAATGTGCTCGTCGGTGCGCTGGACACCGACATCGAGTCGGCCCAGATCGCCGCGGAGATCAAGCTGGACAACCTGATCAGGCGGGGGAAGCTGTCCGACGCGCAGGCCGCCGCGCAGCAGGCACGGTACCGGACGGTGCAGTACGCGGAGAGCCTGCGCCGGAAGCTGGAGGCGACCCGCCGGGACGTCCGGGCGGTCGACTGGGAGCACGAGGTGCCCGACCTGATCGACGCCGCGCTGACCCACATCGCCGAGCGGTACCGGGCCGAGAACGCGATCCTGGACAACATCCGGCGGGCTCGCGACGACGCCGAGGACCCGGTCCACAAGCGCCGGGCGGCCCAGCTGGTCGAGACCGTGGGGGACTGCATCAACCGGCATACCCAGCTTCAAGCCCGGCTGCTACACGCGAACGCGGTGTTCCGGTCCGAGCAGGACCGGCAGCAGTTCTCCGGCCCGGCGCAGCGGGCGATGGTGGACCTCTTCGGCCAGTTGCTGCTGCCCACGCTCGGGCTGCCGGTGGCCGACGCGGTCCGTCCCACCGACCGGTTCTTCTCCGCCGCGTCCGGGCTGGCCGACCCGCTGCTGCCGCGGCTGCTCGACCTTGTGCAGCTCCTGCTGACCCCGTCGGCTGAGCGCGACGATTTGGCGACCGACCTGCCGGAGCCCGACCTCGTACCGCCAACGGACCCCGACGTGTTCAGCGACGAGCAGTGGGCGTGGGCGGACGAGCTGTTCGACACCGACGGCGTGCCGCGCCGGTTGTCCGGCCTGCTCGCCGCGGCCCGGCAGCGTGACCCGGGACTGTCCCGGCTGGTCGCGTTGCGGGTGCTGCACGCGGTCAGCCCGGAGATCGGCGTCGCGCTGCGGCAGGGCGACGGCGAGGTGCTCATCGCGGTGGACGACGGGGCGGCGCTGTCCGACGCCGAGTTCGGCGGTGCCGACCTGCTCGTCGGCGTCGCGCGGCTGACCAGGCCCGCAGCCGGTGCCATGCCCGCGGCCAGTGGCGACCCGGACGGTGCGGTGGCATGAGCGAGCGTGCGAGCGGATCAGGAAGCACGCTGCGCTGGTGCCTCATGCCGGGGCCGAGCGCCGGCGACGAGCCCACATGAGTGTCAGCCTGGCCGACGCCGCCGATGCGGCCCGCCTGGTCGCGCTCGGGATGCGACCGAAGCTGCTGCCCGCCCGCGACCTGGTCTACGCGGACCTGGTGCGACGCTGCCGGGAGGACGAAGCCTTCGCCGAGCTCGTCCACGTCGTGGCCGACGGCCTGGGCCTGGTGGTGCTCGCCGTGACCAGCCGTACCGGGGTGGTGCTGGCGGCGACCGCGGAGTCGCCGTTCACGGTCCGGATGGACGACTACGCCAGGCGGACCGCCGTGCGCGACCGCGGCGAGCGCGTGCTGCACGGGCTGATCCACCTCGCGGTCGCGGCGCTCGCCTTCCCGCGGCCGGACGACCTCGCCAACGACACGTACGTGGGGCGGGTGTCGGTGGAGCAGATCGATGGTGTGGTCCGGGAGGCCTGCCGCCTCCTGGAGGACAGGGCCCGGGTCGCCGACGAGAACAACGACCCGCTCGACGACGCGCCCGAACTGGAGCGGACCTGGCGGCTCTACGCCCGGCGACCGGCTGCCACGGCCACCAAGGACGGCCGGCTCGCCCCGGACACCACCCGGTCGATGATCGCCAAGGCGATGCGGTTCCTGACCGAGCAGGGTTTCCTCGTCGCGACCGGCACCGATGCCGGCGGGACGTACCGGGCAACGCCGCGATACCAGGTGCAGGTCCGCGAGCTGGCCGCCGACGCGGCGTTCGGCGAGCTGCTCGACCTCGGGATGATCAGCGTGCCGGCCCCGGGCGGCAGCCTGCGGACGCTCGGCGACGCGCTCTGAGCTGTGGGAGGAGCTTGTGTACGAGCTGGCTCGGATCCGGCTGCACTCGGTCGGGCCGCGCGGCGCCCGCTACCAGGACGTCACGCTGGACCTCCGACACGTCGGAGCACCGGTAGCCCGGCCGACGCAGAGCGCGCTGTTCGCCGGCGCGCAGGCCGATGCCGTCGCCGACACGGCGGCCGCGCCGGTCCGTCGGCCCTCGCCGGCAACGGTCCTGTTCCTGGAGAACGGCGGCGGCAAGTCCGTGCTGATCAAGCTGATCTTCGCGGTCATGCTGCCGGGTCGGCGCCAGGTCGTCGGCACGACCAGCACGCGGGTCCTGGAGAAGTTCGTCCTCGGCGGCGACGTGGCGCACGTCGCGCTGGAATGGCAGCACGTGCAGACCGGCCAGCGGGTCGTCGTCGGCAAGGTGTCCCAGTGGCGTGACCACGTCCCGAGCACGGACGCCAACCGGCTGCTCGACGCCTGGTACTCGTTCCGCCCGTCCGCCGGTTTCCGCCTGGACACCCTGCCGTTCGCCGAGGACGGCCGGCTGGTGTCGTTCGCCGGGTTCCGCGACCGGCTGAGCGCGGCCGGCCGGGCCGAGCCGAAGCTCGAAGTGGGCTGGGAGACCGGCCAGCAGGTCTGGACCGAGAAGCTGGCCGCGCTCGGCCTCGACCCCGAGCTGTTCGCCTACCAGCGCCGGATGAACGCGGGCGAGGGCGAGGCCGCCGAGGCGTTCGCGTTCCGCAGCGACGAGGCGTTCCTCGACTGGCTGCTGACCGCGGTCACCAGCGAGGAGGCCCCGCGGACGCTCGGCGACGTCGTCGAGGCGTACGCGACCAGGCTCGCCCAGCGGGACGGGCTGATGGCCGAGCGTGATTTGTCGCCGGGACGCTGGACCGGCTGACCCCGCTGGCGGGGGCGGCCGCCGAAGCCGAGGCGGCCCGGGAGATCCAGCGTGACGTCCGGAGGGAGGCCGAGACGTTCGCCGCCGCGGTGACTGCCCGGCACGCGATGGAGGAACGCCGGCTGGTCGAGCTCGGCACGCAGGCGGAGCAGGCGGCCACCGACGACCGGGTGGCCGACGGTGAGCGACGCCGGCTCAACGAGGTCCGCCTCGAGCTGCAGCGGCACGTCGCGGGACTGCGCTGGCAGGCGGCCGAGACGGAGCGGGACCGGCTGGCGGGTGGGCGCGACAGCGCGCGGCAGGCGGTCGCCGGCTGGCAGGCGACCGAGGCGCTGCTGCGGTACGAGCAGGGCCGGCAGCGGGCCGGCCAGTTGCGGTCGATCGTCGGTGCGCAGGAGGAGAAGGCGGCGCCGGTCCTGGCCGCCCGGCAGGAGGCCGCCAGCCGGCTGGCCCGCGGGCTGATCGCCACTGCGGCGACCGCGGACGCCGAGGCGGCGCTGCTCGACAGGCAGGCGGTCGAGTTGGGGGAGGACATCGAGCAGGCCGAGAGCGACCGCGACGACGCCACCCGGCTCGCCGAGCAGGAACGTGCCCGGGCGGATGCCCTGGACGGGCAGGTCGCGGATGCGGTCGCGTCCGTCGGGGCAGCCGTTGAGGACGGGCTGCTCACCTCGGCCGACGACGATGTCGCCGCTGTCGCTGAGGCCGCCCGCGTGGCCGCCGCGGCCGCAGAGGCGGCGGTGGCCGGGGGGATGGCCGAGCTCGACCGGCTCGCAGACGAGCGCCGACGCCTCGGCGAACAGCTCGATACAGCGCGCCGGGCCCGTGACGGCCTGGTGCGGGTGGCGGCCGATGCCCGCCGGGATCACCATGCCGCAGCCGCCACCGCGGCGGCGCTCACCGGCGAGCCTCGGTTGGGTGCACTGCTCGGCGCCGAGGAGATCACCCTCGACAGCGACACCCCGAGCCTGGTCGACCTGCTCGCCGACGCGATCGAGGCCGCCGAGGCCGACGCGACCGGGCTGCGTCTTGCGGAGCGGGCCGACCAGCGGGTCCTCGACGCCCTCGGCGACGACGGGCTGCTCCCCGCCGGTGTCGACGTGACCGCCGCTCTCGCGGTGCTGGAGCCTGCCGGGATCGTCGCCTGGTCGGGCTGGCGCTACCTGGCCCGGACCGCGCCGGCCGAGCGCGACCGGATGCTCGCGGCGTACCCGCACCTCGTCGACGGCGTCGTCATCAACAACCCGGACCGCCTGGGCGAGGCGGAGCAGGTGCTGGCCGCCGCGAGGCTGCTGCCGCGCAGCGTCGTCGCGGTGGGTACCACCGCGGACCTCGCCGATCTGTCGGTACCGGTTCCGGCCGGGCTCGGCTTCGTCGTCCCGCCGAACCCGGCGATGTACGACGAGGACCGAGCGGAGCAGGAGCGGCAGGCGATCCTGGGCCGCCAGGTCGGTCGCCGTGCCCGCCTCGTCCAGCTTGCCGGGGAGGTCGACACCGATCGGCGGCTGCGGCAGCGGCTGGAGGACTGGCAGCGGGACCACCCGCCGGGGACGCTCGACCGGCTCCGGGACGCCGACGAGCGGGCCGCCGGTGAACTGGCCGCGGGGGAGGCCCGGATCGAAGCGCTCACCGGGCAGGTCGCCGCCGCCGAACTCGCCGAGGCCGGCATCCGGCAGGCGCTGCCGGGCCTGCGTACCGCCGAGGACCGGACCAGGGGCACCGCGGACCGGCTGGCGGCGCTGGCAAAGCAGGTGGCGAACGTGCCGGGATGGCAGGCGGCGGGCCGCACCGCGCGGGCCGCGGCGACCGAGCACGGCCGGTACGCCCAGGCGCACCGGCACCGCGTCGGCGAGCTTCGCCGGGTCCAGGCGGCGGCCACCCGCAAGGCTGACGACCAGCGGCGGATCGCCCACGCCTGCCGCGACGAGCTGACCAGGGTGCCCGGCGGCGGGTCGGTCGGCGATGACTACCCGGTCCCGACCGCGACGCTGGACACGCTGCGCGACGCCTACGAGGCGGCCAAGGACGCGTACGCGAAGGTGGCGGTCGGTGCCGACCTGCGGACCGATCTGGCTTCGGCGGAGTCGGCCGAGGCCCGCAGCCGTGCCGATGTCGAAGGCCTCGCGGCCGCCGTCCGCGCGGCGGCGGTGGAGCTGCTGGCGACCACTGACGCGGCCGACGCGGCCGGTCGGGCGGCGGCGACGGCGCGCGCCGAGCGGGCGCTTGCCGACGCCGAGGCGAGGCTCAGCGAGCAGGTCCAGCGGGTGGGCGAGTGGAAGAACGACTACGAGAAGCGCCCGCCGCAGGGGGTGACGCTGGAGCCGTACGGCAAGCCCCGGGACATCGAGCACGGCGAGGCGCTCGCCGCCCGGGCCTACGGCGACTGGGAGCAGGCCCGGCGCCGGTACGACGAGGTGCACGCCCGGAAGGAGCGGCTCGACGGCGAGGTAGTGACGACTCGGCAGAGCGTCGAGGGCTTCGGCAATCAGCTCGACGCGCTGTCCCGGGTGGGGCCCGCAGAGCCGGACGGCGACTCCGCACCGTTCGACGGGACCCTCGAGGCCGCCCGGATGCGCCGGCTGGAGGTGCTGCGGCAGCTCGACGAGGCGGACGCCATCCTGGACGAGGCCGAGCTCGCCGTCCGCCGGGCAGCCGACGACCTTGCCTCGTACGCCGCCGCCGACCGGTTCTCCGATGTCGACTCGCCGGTCCGCCGCCAGGTGACCGCCGTGCCGCGGGACCGCCTGCCGGAGTACGCCGCCGACTGGGCGGCGGCGCTGCGCCCACGGCTGCGGTCGCTCGTGGACGAGCTCGCCCAAATCAACCGGCACCGGGCCTCGATCATCACCCGGCTGCACGGCATGGTGGACCAGGCCCTGGTGACCCTGCGCGCCGCCCAGCGCCTCAGCCGGCTGCCCGGTGAGCTGGGCGACTGGTCGGGGCAGGAGTTCCTGCGGATCAGGTTCGCCGACCCGGACCGCGCCGTCCTCGACGACCGCCTCGGCGAGGTGCTTGACGAGGCGGTGTCCGGCGCCCGGCCGGCGGACAAGGGCAGCGGCCGGCGGGACGGGCTGGCGTTGCTGCTCAACGGCGTCCGGGCGGCAATGCAGCCGAAGGGCGTGCGGGTCGAGATGCTCAAGCCCGACGCGGTGCTGCGTACCGAGCGGGTTCGGGTGGCCGAGGTCGGCGACGTGTTCTCGGGCGGGCAGCTGCTCACCGCGGCGATCGTTCTCTACTGCACGATGGCGGCGCTGCGGGCGAACGAGCGTGGCCATACCCGCCGGCCGCACGCCGGCGTGCTGTTCCTGGACAACCCGATCGGCCGGGCGAGCGCGGGCTACCTGCTCGAGCTCCAGCTGAAGGTGGCCGAGACGCTGGGCGTCCAGCTGATCTACACCACCGGGCTGTTCGACACCAACGCGCTGAGCGTCTTCCCGCTGATCGTCCGGCTGCGCAACGACGCCGACCTGCGAGCCGGCCTGAAGTACCTGAACGTCGACCAGACCGTCCGCGCCGCTCTCGGCGAGCTGCCCGAGGCCGACGACACCGGGGCCGTCACGGCCACCCGGGTCTTCACCCGTCCCGACCGCGCCGGCGGGCAGGTCTCGTGAGCGACCGCGGACTGTCCGAGCGGGCGGCCGGGCTGGCAAGCCGGCTGACGGCCTGGCCGCGTCGGCGGGTCAGCCTGTCCGAGCTGTGGCATCTCCTGGACGAGGTCGACCCGGCCAGCCGGATCGACGCCCGCCGCCGGCTCCTTCTCGCCGACGCCCTCGCCGAGCTGGACAGCGCCGGGCTGCTCCGGCTGCCGTCGGCACGGTCGTACGACCGCACCGAAGCCCCGCACGTACCGCTCTTCGTCACCGTGGATCGCCCAGTCGCCCCGCCGGCCGCGCGTCCGAGGCCTGTCTGGCATCCGGAGCTGTCCTGGGCCGCGGAGGTCCGGCTCACCCCGGCGCAGATGGACATCCTCGGGCAGGTCAACCGCTGGCTGCACGGGCACCGCGACCCGCTGGTCGTACCGCTCCGGGAGCGCAGCCTCGACATCTTCGGCCACGAGAAGACGCTCGACCGCCTGCTGCCGACGAACCTGTTCGGCACCGGCCGGCTCACCCTGGAGCTGCTGCGTACCCGCCGGGCCCTGGTCAGGTTCACCACGGAGACCGTCGGGGTCGGCAACGAGCTTCTCGTCGTGGAGAACAGCGACACGTTCGACTCACTCGTCACCGCGCTACGTCGCCGCGACCTCCACCGGGTCGGGACGGTCGGCTGGGGCGCTGGGTCGGCGTTCGAGGCGTCGGTGCTGTCCATCCGTCGGCTGCACCCGCCAGTCCTCAGCGTCCGCTACTTCGGCGACCTCGATGAGAAGGGTCTGCGAATCCCGGCCAGCGCCGCCGCGTTCGCCGCAGCCGAAGGCCTGCCCCCGCTGCGCTCCGCGGCCGGCCTGTACGACGCCCTGCTCGCCGTCGCCGCGCCGCAACCCGGCCAGCGCCGGGTGCCGCCCGCCGCCGCCGCCGAAGCAGCCCGCTGGCTGGACCCGCGACACCGCGAACGCGCGATCTCCATCCTGACCGCCGGAACTCGCCTCGCCCAGGAAGCCGTCGGCCTCCGGCACCTTCTTACGCACGATGCCTGGCTCATCGATCTCTGACGGGCGCAGGACGGAGCCCGCCATACGAGGGCGGAGGCTGCGTGTGCTGTCCGCGCGATAGCGGTGGTCAGCCGGCGGGCCTCGCTCGACCGCCCGGCGATGCGTAACAGCCAGGTCCCGGCCCGGCTGGCCGTCCCGAGTCTCGCTCGATCTCGACCGGCGGCGGAGGGTTCGCGCACCGTCGGAAACGGAAGATCAACAACTGCTGTTGCGACGTCACCGGATATCGATGTGAACGGACATCAGTAGCGATCCGATCTCATGGTCAATATCGGTGAGGGCCGACACCACTTCGCCGGTGTGTGTCGCGCGGTGTGGGCCCGCCTCCCAGGGGGACCGGCGGCGGTGGCCGGTCTGGTCGGCCGGCTCGGGGATGACCGAATTGATGCCGCGCAGACGGAGGTGGTCGGCCGACGGGCGGAGTAGGCCCCCTTATCGGCCCTCAGCAGCACCGGCCGTGTGCGTGGCCGGCCCGGGGCCGCGGCGGGCGACCCGCAGCTGGCCGAGCATTCTCAGCAGTGCCGGCGCGTCCCCTGCCTGCTTCGGGTGAGAGGACGATGACCAGCGGCTGACCGGCGCCGTCGACCAGCACGTGCGCGTTGGTGCTCAGCCCACTCGGGGACAGGCCGATGCCGTGATCGGATGGTGCCGTCGCCGGTTATGGCGTAGGAAGAGGCCGTGGTTCGACAGTTGATCTCCAGCAACACTCCCGGCGAGCAGGCAGCGAAGTTCTCGAGGGCGGTCCGGGTCGGCAACCTGGTCTTCGTCTCCGGAACTACGGCGATGGACCCGGCGGGGCACGCCCAGCACGGGGGCGACGCCACGGCCCAGGCCAGATACATCCTGACCAAGATCGAAGCCGTGCTCGGCGAAGCTGGGGCGTCGCTTGCCGACGTGGTCCGGACCCGGATCTTCGTGCGCCACCTCGAAGACGTCGATGCGGTCGCGCGCGTGCACGGGCTGTTCTTCGCCGACGTGCGACCGGCGAACACCATGCTCAGAGGCGAACCGGTCGACACGGACATGCTGCTAGAGATCGAGGTCGACGCCTTGGTCGAGACCGACTAGACGAGGGCGGTGATGCCTGTGGCCCGGGTGGTCGTGGCGAGGCGGTAGGAGTCGGTCTCGGTCTCGAGGATGTTCCGCCGAAGGTGAGCCGGTCGACGATGGCGGCGCAGAGCCGGGGGTCGGTGAAGGTTTTTGGTCCAGCCGCCGAAGGACTCGTTGGAGGCGATCGCGACGGAGTTGGTCTCCTCGCGTTCGGTGAGGACCTGTAAGAGCAGTTCGGCGCCGCGGCGGTCGAGTTCCATATAGCCGAACGCTGAACGCGTGCATGTGGCCCTCCAGAAAGGCCTCCAGGCCGCCGGAAGCGAAGATGCGGTGCACGCTTTTGCCGCTGTAGCTCAGCCGCAGCGCGAACAGCGTGCAGACCACCAGCTCACCGGCCAGTCGGACCGTCACCGCACCGAAGTCGACCCCGGCTTCAGCGGCGGGCTGGTGGGTCTGCGGCACGAACCCCTCGGCCGGGACCCGGCCGGCCTCGATCCTGATCTTGCGCCGACGTTCCGCGACGTAGGCGCGCACCATCGCGTAAGACACCGCATCGGCGCCGGCGTCGTGCTCGTCCAGCAGCCGGTCGAGGATCCGCTTGGCGGTGTGCCGCTGCTTGCGCGGTGCATCCAGATCCACCCGCAGCATTGCATCGATCGCCGGCTTGAACGCATCCAGCTGGGTCGCCCGAGGTGTCGGCTTCTTCCGCGGCTCCGGCCACGATGCCGTCCTCTCCTACGCGGACGATCCAGTTGTCCGGGATACGTTCGTCCACGGTGACGAACATGCGGGCGTCCCAGAGGCCGGGATGATGGGGATCGTCGGTGATCAAGCGCATGACTGTGCGTGCCGGTGTGACGGAGATGCTCAAGACCGGGTACTCCGATCCGATCTGCAGCCAAGGACTGCGTTCCGTCGGTTCGCCGCTGACAGGACTGATGATCCGCACACACCTGACGCGCATGGTCATGAGCCTCCCACGAAGACGATCTTGTAGTCGAAGTCGTAGTCGACCTTGCCGGTGACTCGGTTGTAGTAGTAGTAGTAGTGCACTCTGAAGCTGCCGGCCGGACTGGAAGGTCCGGGACTCGTACTCGCCCAGTCCGCGATGGAGCTGCCATCGGACGTAAGGGCCTGGATGAGGGTCTGGTTGCCCAGTTTCGGGCCGGCGATGATCTCCTGTGAGTCCGCGATCGTCTCTGCCTGCAGATGACCGGACGAAGTGAATGCGGAACTGCCTTCCTCCCGCGCCAGCTGCTGCGCGAGCCGCACCCCGTTCACCGCGTCCGCCGCGCCGGTGTCGATGCCCGGGAGCGGCAAATCCTCGGCGATCCGGGCGGTGCCAGCAGCCCTGCCAGCACCGAGCGGAGCGAGGGTGAGCGAGAGCTGGATGGCGCCGCCGGTGGCGATGTATGCCCCGATGTAGACGCAGCCGTGGAAGGCGAGGGTAAGTCCTTCGATGATCTGGCTCAGGCCGCTGATGTTCTGGATGCAGTGGGCGACGGGGTCGATGGTGTTGGTCAGACCGGCGTAGCAGTCAGCGGCGGTGGCCTTGACGCCACTGATGATCTTCTGTCCCTGCTCGGGTCCGGGATGGGCGAGGCCGAGGAGGAAGTCGCGGCCGGCCGCCCCGACGCCGACCTGGAGCCGCTCGGTCCAAGCCAGCGCAGCGGAGGCGGCCGCGACCCCACTGGTCCAGAAGCAGTCCTCCCACAGCCACAGCTGCGCCAGCCCGGCCCGGTCCGCCGCCTCCGCGACCGGCCGCAGCCGCTCCGGCGGGACCTGGGGCAGGAACACCGCACCGACCGTCGTAACCCCGCCATCCTGTCCCATTCAGCCGACCCCGGGCACGTCCACCGCGCGGGCCGGCATGGATTCGCAGACCCGGGCCAGGCCGGCCCGCGCCCGCTCCTGTTCGGACCGGTCGTCGATCTCGGTGGCCAGCTCCAGCGCTGCCGCGTACCGGTCGTATGCGGCGTCCGCCCGTCCCGCGGCCAGATGCACGTCACCCAGGCTGTTCAGGGCCTCGGCCTCGCCCGGGCGGTCGCCGTACCGGCGGGTGAGGGTGAGCGCGTCGTCCAGCAGGTCGGTTCGCCGCTCGGCCAGCCCCAGGTAGATCAGCCCGTACGCCTCGTCGTGCGGATCGGCGATCTCCCGGCAGATCGCGATGGCGGGTCGCAGATAGGCACCGGCCTCGCCGGCCCGCTGCTGCCGGAGGCGGAGATCGCCGACGTTGATCAGCGCGTTCGCCTCGACGACGCGATCACCGGTCTGACCCGACAACGCCAGCGCCCGGGCGAAGTGGGCGTCGGCCGCCTCGTGACCTCCTCGCCACATGCTCACGATGCCGAGGTTGATCAGCGTGTTGGCCTCGGCCGTGCGGTCCCCGGTGCGGCGGCACAGTTCCAGCGCCCGCTCCAGATGGCGCGCCGCCGCATCGGACCGCGGCTCCTGCATGTAGGTCATGCCGAGGTTGTGCACGGCCCGCGCTTGCACCTGCGGATCGGTCTCCTCACCGCACAGCGCGACGGCCTGTTCGAACAACCGCCGGGCAGCGAGCCGGCGGCCCTGCCAGATGTCGACGACGCCGAGGTCCACCAGCGCGGTCGCCTCGGCGGCCGGATCGCCGAGCCGGCGGGCGGCGCGCAGGGCGGCCCCGTGCACGACCGTCGCCTCCGGCAGCAACCCACCGCGTTCGAGGAAGCGGAAGAGGATCGCGGCCAGCCGCGTGGTGTGCCGGGGCATCCCGTTCTCGGCGGTGTGCTCGGCGATCGCCACCAGGTTGGCGAGCTCGGCCGTGAGCCAGGCCCGGGCACTGTCCACATCGGACAGGAGAGGACCGTCGGCCGGATCGGGCGGGACCTCCGGCCGGCGATGCTTCTCCGAGGGGAGCAGCGTGTCCATCGCCAGCGCCGCCGCGGCGAGGTAGTGGTCGGCCAGCCGGCCCACCGCCGCCTCGTCCCCCTCCGCCAGCCCGGCCGCGTACGCCCGGAGCAGGTCGTGCAGCCCGTACCGGTCCGGGCGTACGCGGTGCACCAGGTGCGCCCGGGCCAGCCGGTCCAGCGCCGCCCGCGCGGTCCCGACCGGCTCGCCGGCCAGCGCAGCCGCCGCGTACGCGTCCAGTTCCGTGCCGGGGTGCAGCCCGGCCAGCCGGAAGACCCGGGCCGTACCCGGCTCCAGCTGGCGGTAGGACCAGGAGAACACGTCCCGCACCGCCGTACGGTCGTCGCCGCTGGCGTCGAGCACTTCCAGCCGGTGCCGCTCGTCGGCCAGCTCCCGGACGAGGTCCGGCAGCGGCGTGGCCGGGTCGCCCGCAACCCGCTCCGCCACCAGCCGCAGCGCGAGCGGCAGCCGCGAGCACTGCGCCGCGAGCGCACCGGTCGAGGCCGGGTCGGCCTCGGCCCGCGCACCGACCAGCTCGGTCAGCAGCCGTACGGCGTCGGGGTCGGGGAGCACGTCCAGGTCGATCCGATGGGCGCCGTCCCGGGCGACCAGGCCGCCCAACGACGATCGGCTGGTCACGATCGCCGCGCACGCCGGGCCGGCCGGCAGCAGCGGCCGCACGTCGCCCGGATCCCGGGCGTTGTCGACCAGGACCAGCACGCGCCGGCCGGACAGCAGGCTGCGGTAGCGGGCGGCGCGCTCGTCGGGCTCGGCCGGGATGTCCGGACCGGGCGTGCCGAGCGCGCGCAGAAACCCGGCCAGCGCCTCGGGCGCGTGCATCGGGCGCTCGGGGTCGTAGCCGCGCAGGTCGACGTACAGCTGGCCGTCGGGGTACGCGGTCGCGTGCCGGTGCGCCCAGTGCAGCGCGAGCGCGGTCTTGCCGACGCCGGCCGTGCCGTCGATGACGACGATCGGCGCCTGCGCGGTCAGCAGCCGGGTCAGCTCGGCTGCCTCGGCCGCACGCCCGACGAACCCCCGTACCGGCCCCGGCAGCTGCCGCGGCACAACCATCTGCGGCGCGACCGGGCCGGCCGCTCCCGGACCGCGGTGCTGCGGGCCCCCGGCCACCTTCCGACCGACCGCTCCCGGACCGCCGTGCCCCGGACCGGCGGCCGCCTCCCGACCGACCGCATCCCGGCCCGCCGGGTCCGGAGCGGCCGGGTCCGGAACAGCCAGTTCCGGAACAGCCAGTTCCGGGTCGTCGGCCAGGATCTGCTCGTGCACCCGGCGCATCGCCCGGCCGGGTTCCGCGCCGAGCTCCTCGACCAGCACGGTCCGGGCCCGGCGGAACGCGGCCAGCGCCTCGGCCTGCCGGCCGTCCCCGTGCAACGCGAGCATGAGCAGTTCGTACAGCCGCTCGCGCAGCGGGTTCGCGGCCAGCAGCGGCCCCAGCTCGGTGATCACCTCACCGGCCTGCCCACAGTGCAGGTCGGCCCGCATCCGCATCTCCAGCGCCTGCAGCCGCAGCTCGTCCAGCCGCGGCACCTCCTGCCGGACCAGCAGTTCCGACGCCGTGTCCACGAGCGGCCGATCCCGCCACAGGGCGAGCGCCGCGCGCCCGAGATCCGCGGCCTCGCCCCAGTCCCCGCGCCCGGCCGCCTCCCGGGTCGCGGCGAGGCGATTCCCGAACACCTCGACGTCCAGCTCGCCGGCGCCGACCCGGATCAGGTAGCCGCGCGGCTGGGTGACGATCCGGGTGTGCGCGCCGTCGGCGAGCAACTGCCGCAGCCGCTTGACGTAGTTCTGCAGGCTCACCCGCGCCGAGACCGGCGGCGCCTCACCCCACAGCGTCTCGATCAGCGTCTCCGTCGGCACCACCCGGTTTGCGCTGAGCAACAGCGCCGCCAGCAGCGCCCGCTGTCCCCCCGCCGGCACCGCGACCAACCCGCCGTCCCGCCGGACCGAAAGAGAGCCCAGCAGACCGAAATGTATTTCCATCGTGCTTCGGTCCCTCCAGCGTTCCGCCTTTTCCGCTAAGGCCGCGCTAGTCGAATGCTAACGGGACGAATGACGCTTGGGGACGTTCGATTCACCGATCTTCCGAAAGGAATCCCAAGAATGCGCAAGGCAATCCTCGGGTCCCTCGTCGCCGCCGGCTCCGCCGCCGCGATGCTCACCGCCGGCGCCGGCGTCGCGAACGCCGCCGTCAGCCCGAACGCGGTCGTCACCTGCAGCGGGACCGCCCCGCACAAGATCTGCCAGGCCCACGTCTTCGCCGGCGCGCAGGTCCTCAACGCGAACAACGTGGTCATCCGGAACCTGGCTCCCAACGTCGTCGTCACGGTCACCTGCTACTTCAGCAACGCCAACGGAACCCAGGACCACATCACCAGCCCGGTCACCGGCCACATCGACGACGGCTCCGTGAACTTCAACAACCATTCGCCGAAGTTCGAGGGCATCGGTCCCTGCTGACACGGGGGAGAACCGCAGGCGGCGCTCCGGCCCGGAGCGTCGCCCGCGTCCTCTTAGCCTTCCAGCCCACGGACCAGCGTGAGCGGCGCCCGCAACCGGTAGATGTCGACCAGCAGCTCCGCCAGCTCGTCGCGGTCCGGGTACGTCGGGAGCCGCACGCCGACGTCGGTGCGCCCCCACAGCGGGCCGAAGGACCCCGGCGCCGACAAGATCGCGCCCAGCTCACCGGGCTCGGCCCGGAACGTCAGCACCGCCGCCGGTCCCTTCGTCCCGGCCGAGGCGGCGAAGGACCGCGGCAGCCCGTCGACGATCTCCAGCAGGTGCGCGAAGGTCCGCTTCCGCACCATCCAGCGGATCCCCATCCAGGCCTGCTCCTGGTACGCGCCGGGCAGCCCGAGGCAGATCCGGCGCGCCCGGTCCAGCCCCTCGGCGTACACGTCCATGTCGTGGATGATGCCGGGCGGCACCGAGATTTCAGGACTCGGTGAGCGGGCGGTCCGGGAGGGAGCCGAGGGCGGCGAAGGCGGGCAGGTAGGGCTCGATGTCGCCGCGGACGGTCCAGGCGCGCAGCTGGTCCGCGGACCGGCGGGTCAGCAGCGCCCGGTTCAGCTCGAAGTCCGGCGCCTGCACCACGACCGCCGGCTCCACGCCGGGTTGGGAGTCCCAGCGCCAGGTCTCCCCGACGAGCGAGATCGGCGGCAACCGGTCGAGCCGGCCGGCGAACCGCGCCACGTACCGGTCCCGCGCCGCGGCCAGCCCGTCGTTGTCCTGCGCCCCCGGCACGCCGAGCGCGCCGCGCAGGTCCTGCTCGTGGATCACCGCGTCGAACACCGGGCGGGTGCCGTGCTCGGCCATCCACTCCCGCAGCGGCCGGGTCAGCGCCGCCACTCGGCGACCAGCTCGCCGACGCTGTGACCGCGCCGCCGCTCGACCTGCCGCGTCGTGGTCGTCGGGCTCGTCGCCCGCGACCACGTCCGCGCCCAGCCCGACCATGTGCGAGAACAGATCACGTACTGTCCAATCGGGACACGACGGAACCCGTACCTCCGCGCGCTCCGGCGGGAGATCGCCGACCAGCGCGGTGACCCGCTCCTGCGAGGACGGTCAGTACAGGGGTGTGCGGTGCGGTGGTGCTGTGGTCGATGCAGTAGAGGCCGTCGGGTGCGGGCTGCCAGTCGCGGTCCCGCTGATCGGAGGCCGATGCGTCGGTGGTCGTTGCGTTGGTTGGCCGGTCGGGGAGACTCGAGCGGTTCACCGATGGGGACGAGGTCGAAAGTCGGTGAGCAGGTATGGGCCGAGCTGCGATGAGAGCTGGAGGTGGCCCGCCAGCCGGGCGCGGACGTCGGCGGCGGCGGGGCTGTGGAGGTCGTCGCGGTCCGACCAGCCGTAC
>DASYKU010000040.1 GCA_035995165.1 Mycobacteriales bacterium | reverse complement strand
AGTAAGGCCCCCGGTAGACCACCGGGTTGATAGGCCGGATGTGGAAGCGAGGTAACTCGTGAAGCTGACCGGTACTAATAGGCCGAGGACTTGACCACAAATGCTACGCGTCCACTGTGCGGTTCCCGAGGTGCGGTCGTTTTTTACGACCACATCTCCATAGAGTTTCGGCGACCATGGCGAAGGGGAAACGCCCGGTTCCATCCCGAACCCGGAAGCTAAGCCCTTCTGCGCCGATGGTACTGCGCGGGTGACTGCGTGGGAGAGTAGGACGTCGCCGGACATCTTCCTCGATGGGGGACCACTTCGGTGGTCCCCCATCGACGCGTTGTACGTACGTCATTCTTCGAAAGGGATGTCTCGGTGGACGAGAAGCGCGGCTCCGGATCTCCGCGGCCGGCCCGCAGGACCGGTGCGCCGGCTCGAGGTGCACGGCCGATCGCCGGCGAACGCCGCGGCAGCGCAGCCGGACGGGGTTCGGCCGGCTCGAGCGGCGCTGCGCCTGGTCGTCGCGACTCCGACCGCCGGGACGATCGTTCCGACAGCTCGCGCGGTTCCTACAGCGCGGGGCGGGCCGAGAGCTCCTCCGCGGGCCGTGGCTCGTACGGCGCGGCGCGCTCCGAGGGCGCTTCCGGGGGCCGCGGCTCCTACGGGGGCGCCCGAACCGGAGGTGCGGCCGGGGGTCGAGACCGCCGTGAGTCCACTGGCAGTCGAGGGGGATTCGCCGGCTCGCGTGACGATCGGCCGGGGCGTGGTGGATCTGCAGGCTCGTCTGGTGAGCGCCGCGGTTCCTCCGAGCGACCTGCAGGCGGTGCCGGAGGTTCGTACGGGCAGCATCGCGGTTCCTCCGACCGGTCGACGGGTGGCGGCGGAGGTTCGTACGGCGAGCGCCGTGGTTCCTATGATCGTCCGGCGGGTGGAGGTTCCTACGGCGGGGGTCGTGGTTCGGCCGGCCGGCCGGCACGGGGCGATGGCGATCGGGCTGGTTCTTCCGAGCGGCCGGCGCGCGGGGCTTACGGCCCACGGGCTGCTTCTTCGGATCGGCCGGGGGGCGGCGGGAGCACCTTTGGTGAGCGTCGCGGCTCCTCCGAGCGGCCGGCGCGGGGTGCGGGTTCTCATGGCGGCCGTCCCGGGTCTGACGATCGGCCGCGGGCTGGCGGCTCGTTCCGCGGTGGTTCCTCCGGTCGACCGGGTGGTGGCGCTGCGGGTTCCTCTGACGAGGGGCGCGGCTCCTACGGTGCTCGGCGGGACGGGGGCGCGTCCGGTGGACGTCCCGCGAGCTCCGGTCGTGGGGACGGCGCCTCGGGGCGCGGCGGACGAACCTTCTCCGGTACGTCCGAGGCTCGCCGATCCTCTGGTGGTTCTCGCGGGTCCGACTCCCGCGGGTCTTCCGACGCCCGGGGTGGACGGCCTTCTGGTGAGCAGGGCCGCGACGAGCGGCGCGGTGCGCCCTCGTCCGAACGGTCCGGCTCCTATGAGCGTTCCTCCTCCGGCTCGCGCGGCGGTGGCTCTGCCGATCGACGGGTAGCCGGCCAGCGTGGTGGATCGTACGGGCGGCCTTCGGACGGACGGGGGGAGCGCCCGTCCTCCCAGGGACGATCGACTGGTCGCCCCTACGGCGAGCGTCCTTCCTCCGACCGGGACGGTCGCGATCGGCGAGGCGATGCGTCTGGTCCGCGGTCCTTCGATCCGCGCGGTGGATCGCGTGACGATCGGCGTGGGGCCGCGTCGGGCGGGCGCTCCTTCGAGCGGCGCGACGGCGGCGCCGGGCGCGATTCGGCGTCCGGCGGCCGGTCGTTCGACCGGCGGGACAGCGGGTCCGGTCGTCCGCACGAGGAGCGGCGCGGGTCGGGGTCCGGAGAGCGGTCCTTCGAGCGACGGGACTCCGGCTCGAGTGGGCGTCCGTCCTTCGATCGACGGTCCGGCGGTCCGCGGGATGCCGGCTCTGGCGGGCGGTCGTTCGATCGGGGCACAGGCGGTTCGCGGGATGAGCGGCGCGCGCCGGAGACTGGCGCGAGGCCGTACGAGCGGTCCGGGGGTTCGCAGGGCGAACGGCGCGCGCCAGAGACGGGCGCGAGGTCGTTTGAGCGGTCTGGGGGATCGCGGGACGAGCGGCGTGGGGCGGGCGGGGACGGGCGTTCGTCGTCCGGGCCGCGTGGTGGTGCGGCTGGGCGTGGGTTCGAGGACCGTCGCGGGTCGGGTGGGGATCGGGCCTCCGGGCGTCCTGCCGGCGCGGGGGACCGTCCGTCCTCAGGCGGGTCCGCGGGCGGCGAGAGTGGTGCGCGGTCGTACTCGTCGGATCGGCGTCCCTCGTCCGGTGACCGGGGTCGTTCCTTCGGGGATCGGCCGTCCGCGGATCGGCGAGGGCCGGGTGCGGGGCGGCGGGAGTTCGGTTCGGCGGGGCCGCGGCGGGATGGCGACGAGCGGCGGCCGGCGCGTGGTGGGCGGGACCGGGAGCGGCCCGTGGTCGCCGGGTCGCGCCGGCCGGGGCCGGACATCGAGCCGCCCGCGGACATCGATCCCCGGGACCTGGACTGGGAGGTGCGGTCCCAGCTGCGGACGCTGAGCAAGCTCGCGGCGGACCGGGTCGCGGCGCACCTGGTCGCCGCCGGCCGGCTGGTCGACGAAGACCCGCAGGCCGCGCTGGAGCAGGCGCGGGCGGCGCGGGCGCTCGGGGCGCGGGTCGCGGTGGTGCGGGAGGCGGTCGGCGAGACGGCGTACGCGGCGGGCGAGTGGGCCGAGGCCATCGCCGAGCTGCGCACCGCCCGGCGGATGACCGGGGACGACTCCGCGCTGCCGATGATCGCCGACTCTGAGCGGGCGCTGGGGCGCGCGGACCGGGCGCTGCGGATCGCGCAGTCGGACGAGGCGCTGGCCCTGGAGCCGGCCGAGCGGGCCGAGATGAAGATCGTCGAGGCGGGTGCGCGGCAGGACCTCGGCCAGCCCGACGCGGCCCTGCTGACGCTGCAGGACTTCGGGCTGGACCGGAAGTCGCCGCAGCCGTGGTCGGCCCGGGTCTGGTACGCCTACGCCGACCTGCTGCTCTCGGCCGGGCGGGAGGACGAGGCGCGCGAGTGGTTCGTCGCGGCCGCCGAGGCGGACCGGGAGGGCGTCACCGACGCCGACGAGCGGCTGCTCGAGCTCGACGGCATCGAGGTCCTCACCGACGACGAGGACGACGAGCTGGACCCGGCGGCCGCCGAAGGCGCCGAACCGGAAGACGAGGTCGCGGACGCGGCGGCCGAGGACGGCGAGACCGCGACGGCTGAAGACAGGGAACCGCCGACGGACGCGGTCCTCCCTGCCGAGGAGACGGTGGTCGAGCCGGACAAGACCGCCACCGCCGTGGACCAGGTTGTGCCCGCCGGCGACGCAGTGGTCGAGCCGGATGGAACCGCCGGGGACCTCGAGTCGGGCGCCGAGATCATGTCAGCTGAGGCGGCCGTCGAGTCGGAGGAGACCGCGCCCGTCGACGATGCGGCGATCGAGCCGAGCGCGGTGACCGCGGATCCGGAGACGACGGCTGACGACGTCGTGTCTCCGGACGAGCCGGTGGTCGATGAGGTCGCCGACGGAGTCGGGTCGGCAGGCGGCGACGACATCCCCGCGGAGATCCCGGCGGAGGACACCGCGTCCGCGAACGCTGAGGACGCCCCGGCGACCGAGGACGCCCCGGCGACTGAGGACGCCCCGGCGACCGAGGGCGACGCGGTCACCGAGGGCGACGCGGTCACCGAGGGCGACGCGGTCACCGAGGGCGACGCGGAGACCGAAAGCGGCGCGGAGACCGAAAGCGGCGCGGAGACCGAAAGCGCGGAGACCGCGGCGGCCGGCGAAGAGCCGGGCGACAAGACCGAGGACCAGGGCGACGGAACGACGGCACCGCCGTCCGTCGCCCTGACCTTCAGCGATCAGCTCGGGAAATCGGGCTCGTCGGAGTAGGCCCGGATGAGCAACCCGGTCCGCGGTTTCGGCGTGAACAGCGTCGACTTCCGCGGCATCCGCTCGCCCGCCTCCGCGACGGCGGCGACGGCCTCGACCGGGGTGGGGTTGAGCAGCAGCGCCGTACCGCCGGTGCGCTGCGCAGCCGCCACCGCGGCCGGGACGTCGTGCTCGAAGCCGACGACGTCTTCGGTGTCCTGCAGGCCCCAGAGACGGTCGATGAGCAGCCGGTGCGCGATCGTCACGTCCAGCGCCCGCCAGGCCGCCGACCGCTCGGCCGGCAGGGCGACGTCGACCTGCGCCGGCTCGGGGTCGGTGAGCAGCACCCAGCGTGACCCGTCGGTGAGCAGGAACGCCGCGCCCTTGCCGGCCTCGGTCAGCTCGGCTACCGCCGAGTCGGCCGGCACGTCGCGGACCGAGAACCCGGCCGCGGCCTGGGAGACCGCGTTGTCCAGCGCCAGCCCGGGGACGTAGCGGTGGATGGCGTGCACCTGCGGCCCGTACGTGCTCGCGTCCACCAGCAGCGCCAGCCCCCGGTCCCAGGGCCCGGCACCGTCGCCGGCGGCGTGCCGGTCGGCCTGGTGCCGCAGGTAGGTCGCGTACCGGTGGTGGCCGTCGGCGATGACCGCCCGTCGCGACAGCAGGTCCGACTCGATGGCGTGCAGGACCGCGGGGTCGGTGATGGCCCAGATCCGGTGGGTCACGCCGCCGGAGACGGTCGTGACCAGCGGCTCGGTGTCGGAGACGGCGGCGACGGCCTGGGACGCGGCGCCGCCGCCGGAGTAGACGAGGTAGATCGGCTCGAGGTTGGCCTGGGTCGCCTCGGTCAGCGCCAGCCGGTCCGCGACCGGCCCGGCCATGGTGTTCTCGTGCGGCAGCACGATGCCGGCCTCGGGCGGGGTCAGGCCGACGGCACCGACCAGGCCGCGGGTCCGCGCGGAACCCTCCTCCATCTCGTACACGTAGAGGGCGGGGGTGTCGTCCGGGACCAGCACGCCGTCGGAGCGCCATGCCTGCAGAAGCGACGCGGCGACGCTGTAGGCGCTGCGCGGTTCACCCCCGTCGTCGCGTGGAAGGATGAGTCGGACGACGTTGTGCGGGTCGGCGGCTTCCAGCTCGCGGCGCTCGTCCTCGTCGACGACGTCGTACGGCGGGGACAACAGAGGCGCCGGATCGGAACTGCTGAAGCGCAGAGCGCGAAAGGCTGAGAGTCGGAGTCCCTCGGGACCCGGAGAGGAGGCGGGTGGCGGCGACGCGACGGACGTCATGGTCCGCATCGTAGGAGTTGGGAGCGGACCGTCAGCGCGCGGCCACCAGCGCGCCTGAGAGCAAGGAGGACCCTTCGTGCCGAGCCGGGACGACTGGGATGACGAGGCACCACCGCCACCACCGTTCGCCGACGCACCCCCGCCGCCGCCTGACGTGCTGCCGCAGGGCGAGGTCTACGACTGGTACGTGCGGGGTCTCGACCTGCTCGAGGGCGGCAACCCTGCGGCTGCGGTGACGTTGCTGGCGCACGCGGCCAACTCCGAGCCGGAGTCCCGCAGCGTCCGCGAGGCGCTGGCCCGGGCCCAGTTCGACTCCGGGATGTACGACGAGGCCGTGCAGAGCTTCAACTGGATCATCTCGATCAACCCCGCCGACGACTACGCGCAGTTCGGCCTCGGGCTGGCCGCGGCCAAGATCGGCGACCTGAACTCCGCGGTCGAGCACCTCGCGCTGGCCGCCGCCATGCGCCCGGACATCACCCACTACTCGACGGCCCTGCGCGGTGCGCGGGCGGCACTCGCCGCCAGCCGGTGAAGGGCTCGGACCAGCCGCCGGCCCAGCAGTACGACGTCGCCCTGCTCGACCTGGACGGCGTCGTCTACCTGGGCTCGACGCCGATCGACGGCATACCGGAGGCACTGGCGGAGGTCCGCGGGACCGGCATGCGGCTGGCGTTCGTGACGAACAACGCGTCCCGGACGCCGGCCGCGGCGGCCGCGATGCTGTCCGGGATGGGCGTCCAGGCCGCCGCGGACGAGGTCACGAACTCGGCCCAGGCGGCCTGCCACGTGATGGCCGAGAAGCTGCCGCCCGGCGCGAAGGTGCTGGTCGTGGGTACGACCGGGCTGATCGAGGCGGCCCGCGAACGCGGCTTCACGCTGGTGACCTCGGCCGACGACGAGCCCGCCGCGGTCGTACAGGGCTACGGCGCGAACGTCGGCTGGCGGGACCTGGCCGAGGCGACCGTCGCGATCCGCCGCGGCGCCTGGTTCGTGGCGACCAACCTGGACTCGACCGTCCCGTCCGAGCGCGGGCCGCTGCCGGGCAACGGCTCACTGGTCGGCGTGGTCCGCGAGACCACCGGCGTGACCCCGACCAGCACCGGCAAGCCCGACCCGGCCATGCACCGCGAGTCGGTCCAGCGCAGCGGCGCCCGGCGGCCGATCGTGGTCGGCGACCGGCTCGACACCGACATCGAGGGCGCCAGCCGGGTCGGCTGCGACAGCATGCTCGTGCTGACCGGGGTCACCACGCCGGCCGACCTGCTGCGGGCCGTTCCCGAGCAGCGCCCGACGTACGTCGGGGCCAGTGTGCGCGCGCTGCTCGAGCCGCAGCCCGGCCCCACGCGGGACGGTGACGCCTGGACCTGCGGCGGCTGGACCGTACGGGGCGGGCTGACGCTGGCCGGGTCCGGCGCGGACCTGGACGCGCTGCGCGCACTGTGCGCGGCGGCCTGGGCCGGCGGCGGCACCGAGGTGCACACCGACGGGTCCGCGGCCGCCGAGACGGCGCAGCGGCTCGGCGTCCAGGGCAGGCTCGGCCGCTAGAGCAGGCTGCGCAGCTTCAGCAGGTCGAACACGCTGGCGTCGATCTTCAGCCGCCCGGACGCGAACGCCTTGGCGAAGTTCAGCTGCCCGTCCACCAGCGCGACCAGGTCGTCGCTGGTCGTGGTCAGCTTGATCTGGCCGTCCGGCTCGGGGGTCCGGTGGATGCCGAGGATCTCGCCGCCGCGCAGCTGCCCGCCGAAGGTGACGTCCAGGTCGCGCAGGTGGCAGCTGATCGAGCGGTCGATCAGCTTGCCCCGGGCGCCCTCGGCGTCCGGCGACCTCAGCCGTTCGGCCAGCTTGTGCATCGCGGCCTCGCACTCCTCGACCGTCGCCACGCGGAACTCCCTGCTCTCGGCTACGGATCCCGGCGGGACCGTACCCCACCTGGACCATGCCGTAGCGTGGTCGCCGTGACTGTGCCTACGCCCGGACCCCGCCCCGGACCAGGCCCCCGGCCGGGGCCGTTCGTCCCCGGCCCGGGGCCGCGGCCCGGGCCTCCCGTACCGGGACCGGGGTCCCGTCCGGACCCGTCCCCGGCGGTGACGCCCCCGGCCCCCGCGCCGGATCCGGCGACCCCGGCCGAGCCGGGTGCCGGGCCAGATCCGTCCACCACGACCGCGCCACCCGCCGGCGGGACGGTGGCCGGGGTGGAGGCGGCCGTGGCCGGCCTGGGGGAGCTGGCCGGCCGGCCGGTCGGCGAGCACGTCGCCCGGTACGACGCCCTGCACGGCACGCTGTCCGAGGCCCTCGCCGCCATCGACGGCGTCTAGGTCGTGTCTTAGTGGTCCGTCGCGCGCGGCTCGACGCCGAGCTGGTTCGCCGCGGTCTGGCCCGGTCCCGGGAACAGGCCGCGGAGCTCGTCCAGGCCGGTCGGGTCCGGGTCGCCGGCAGCACCGCGACCAAGCCCGCGACCGCGGTCGATCCCGGCACCCCGGTGCTGGTCGAGGACCGCGACGACGACCCCGGGTACGCCTCCCGCGGCGGCCACAAGCTCGCCGGCGCCCTGGACGCGCTGCCGGTCCCGGTGCAGGGCCGCCGGGTGCTGGACGCCGGCGCGTCCACCGGCGGGTTCACCGACGTGCTGCTGCGGCGCGGCGCCGGCGAGGTCGTCGCGGTCGACGTCGGCTACGGCCAGCTGGCCTGGAACCTGCGCACCGACCCGCGGGTGACCGTGCACGACCGGACCAACGTCCGGGAGCTGACCCCGGAGCGGATCGGCGGCCCGGTGGAGCTCACCGTCGCGGACCTGTCCTTCATCCCGCTGACCCTGGTGCTGCCGGCGCTCGCGGCCTGCACCACCGAGGACCTGCTGCCGATGGTGAAGCCGCAGTTCGAGGTGGGCAAGGAACGGGTCGGACCCAAGGGCGTGGTCCGGGAGCCGGCGCTGCGGGCGGAGGCGATCCGCAAGGTCGCCGACCGCGCGTACGAGCTGGGGCTGGGGACGGCCGGCATGACCCGCAGCCCGCTGCCCGGGCCGGCCGGCAACGTCGAGTTCTTCCTCTGGTTGCGCCGGGACGCGCCCCCGGCCGACCCGGCCGACATAGAGACGGTGGTGGTCCAGTGAGCGGGAGGTTGGGCGCGGCGGCGCCTGGACCGGAGCGCCCGCCGACCCCGCGACTGCGTCCGCCCGTGGGGCGCGGCGGGAAGACGCCGCCGCCGGGGGCGCCCGGCCGGGAGCGAACAGAGGCAACAGGGACGACGCCGCCGGGGGCGCCCGGCCGGGAGCGAACAGAGGCAACACGGTGACCAGGGAGGCGCTGCTGGTCACCCACACCGGCCGCTCCGACATGGTGGACCGCTCCCGCGAGGTCAGCGAGCTGCTGTCCGGCGCCGGGTTCGTGGTCCGGATGCTGGAGGAGGAGGCGGCCGAGCTCGGCGCGACCGACGTCAAGGCGGTCCCGCCGGACGAGGCCGCCGCCGCCGGCTGCGAGGTCGTGCTCGTGCTCGGCGGCGACGGCACGTTCCTGCGCGCGGCCGAGTTGGCCCGGCCCTGCCGGGCGCCGCTGGTCGGGGTGAACCTCGGCCGGGTCGGGTTCCTGGCCGAGACCGAACCGGAGGCGCTGCCGGACACGGTCCGGCACATCGTCGAGCGGTCGTACCGGGTGGAGGAGCGGCTCACCCTCGACGCCGAGGTCAGGGTCGGATCCGAGGTGGTCGCCCGGGACTGGGCGCTGAACGAGGCCTCGGTGGAGAAGACCAAGCGGGAGCGGATGCTCGAGGTCGTCCTCGACATCGACGACCGGCCGCTGACCAGCTTCGGCTGCGACGGGGTGGTCTGCGCCAGCCCGACCGGCTCGACCGCGTACGCGTTCTCCTCCGGCGGGCCGGTCGTCTGGCCCGAGGTGCAGGCCCTGCTGGTGGTGCCGAACGCGGCGCACGCGCTGTTCGCCCGCCCGCTGGTGATCTCGCCGGACTCGACGGTCGCGATCACCGTGGTCGACGCCGGCCACGACGGGGTGCTCGGCTGCGACGGGCGGCGTACGCACCCGGTGCCCTCGGGAGCGCGGGTCCAGGTCCGGCGGGGTGCGCACCCGGTGCTCATCGCGCGGACGCACGCGCTGCCGTTCACCGAGCGGCTGGTCGCGAAGTTCGGTCTCCCGGTCGAGGGGTTCCGCACGGCGCGCCGTTGAGTGCCCTGTGGACGGTTGGCGCGCCGACGCGCCCGGAGTGGTTACGCTTCCGGCGTGCTGTCCGAGATCCGTATCCGCGGCCTCGGCGTCATCGAGGACGTCACCCTGGAGCTCGGCCCCGGCCTGACCGTGGTCACCGGGGAGACCGGGGCCGGCAAGACGATGGTCGTGACCGGGCTGCACCTCCTCTTCGGCGGCCGGGCCGATCCGGCGCGGGTCCGATCGGGGTCGGGCCGGGCCGTGGTCGACGGCCGGCTGCGGCTGCCCGCGGACTCGGCCGTCCTGGCCCGCGCGATCGAGGCCGGCGCCGAGGTCGACGAGGACGGCGACCTGCTGGTGTCCCGGGCGATCGCGGTCGAGGGCCGGTCCCGGGCGTACCTCGGCGGCAGCGCGGTGCCGGCCGGGCTGCTGGGCGAGCTGGCCGAGGGCCTGCTGGCGGTGCACGGGCAGTCCGACCAGCTGCGGCTGCTCAAGCCGGCCGAGCAGCGCGCCTCCCTGGACCGGTACGGGCAGCTGGCGCCGCTGATCGAGCGCCACCGGGCGGCGTACGCGACCTGGCGCCGGCTGGCCGCCGACCTCGCCGACCGGACGGCCCGGACCCGCGAGCTGGCCCGCGAGGCCGACGGCCTCCGGGCCGGGCTGGACGCGATCGCCGCGGTCGAGCCGCAGCCGGGGGAGGACTCGGCGCTGGCCACCGAGGCAGAGAAGCTCGCGCACACCGACGCGCTCCGGCTGGCCGCGCAGGCCGCGCACACGGCGCTGGCCGGCGACCCGGCCGACCCGGCCGCGGACGGCGCCGACGTGACCGCGCTGCTCGGGACCGCGCGCCGGGCGCTGGCGCACGAGTCCGCCGCCGACCCGGAGCTGGCGGCGCTGGAGAAGCGGCTGGACGAGCTGTCCTACCTGGTCGGCGACATCGGCACCGAGCTCGCCTCGTACGGGGAACGGCTGGACGCCGACCCGGCCCGGCTGGCCGCGGTGGAGGATCGGCGGGCCGCGCTGACCGGGCTGATCCGCAAGTTCGGCGACGTCGAGGGCACCGTCGAGGAGGTGCTGGCCTGGGCCGCCACCGCGGCCGAGCGACTGTCCACCTTGGACGTCTCCGGGGACGCGCTGGCCGCGCTCGCGGCCGAGCGGGACGCCGCCGGCGCCGAGACCGCCCGGCGCACGGCCGAGCTGTCCGCAGCTCGGCACGAGGCCGCGGATCGGTTCGGGACGGCGGTGACCGCGGAGCTGGCCGGGCTGGCGATGCCCCGTGCGGCGGTGTCCGTCGACGTGCACGCAAAGCCGGCGACCGGCGACGGGCCGAGCATCGAGCTGGACGGCGAGCAGGTCGCGATCGGGCCGGACGGCGTGGACGAGGTCGAGGTGCTGCTGCAGCCGCACCCGGGCGCGCCGCCGCTGCCGGTGCAGCGCGGCGCCTCCGGCGGTGAGCTGTCCCGGGTGATGCTCGCGATCGAGGTCGTGTTCGCCGGCTCCGACCCGGTGCCGACGATGGTCTTCGACGAGGTCGACGCCGGCGTCGGCGGCCGGGCCGCGGTCGAGGTCGGCCGCCGGCTGGCCCGGCTCGCGGCCGACCACCAGGTTCTGGTCGTGACCCACCTGCCCCAGGTCGCGGCTTACGCGGACGCGCACGTCGTGGTGGACAAGGCCGACTCCGACGGCGCCCTGGTCACCCGCAGCGACGTGAAGGTCCTCGACGACGCCGGCCGGGTGGTCGAGCTGGCCCGGATGCTGGCCGGCCTGGACGACTCCGAGCTGGGCCGGGCACACGCGGAAGAGCTGCTCGCGACCGCGGCCGCCGACCGGAGAAGATGATCAACAGCAGCACTGATTTGTCGATGTGGGTGTTTCGCTCCGCTTCCAGCGCGTAGTCGGATGGCACGCTGACGCGCATGAGGCTCGCCCTGCGTCGTCGTACGGACACCGCGCTGCCCGGAGTGATCGGGGTGGCCCGGGTCGACCGCCGCGCCGATGCCCTGCTGCCGAGACTCCGCCGCGGCGACATCGCCGTGCTGGACCAGGTCGACCTGGACCGGGCGACGGCCGACGCGCTGGTCGCCGCCGAGGTCGCCGGGGTGGTCAACGCCAGCCCCTGCATCTCCGGTCGCTACCCGACGCTCGGGCCCGAGATCCTCGTCAACGCCGGCATCCCGGTACTGGACACGGTCGGTGCCGACGTCTTCCGCGGCGTCAAGGACAGCGCCCGGGTCCGGCTGTACGAGGACACCCTCTACCTCGGCGAGGACGTCGTCGCCGAGGGCCGCCCGCAGACGATGGAGACCGTCACGGTCGCGCTGATGGAGGCCAAGGCCGGCCTCTCGACCCAGCTCGAGGCGTTCGCCGCGGACACGATGGAGTACATGAAGCGGGAGCGCACGCTCCTGCTCGACGGCGTCGGCGTCCCGGAGATCGGCACCCGGCTCGAGGGCCGGCACGTCGTCGTGGTCGCCCGCGGCTACGACTACCGCGAGGACCTGCTCGCGCTGCGGCACTACATCAAGGAGTTCCGGCCCGTCCTCATCGGCGTCGACGGCGGGGCCGAGGCCCTGGTCGAGGCCGGGTACGAGCCCGACCTCGTCGTCGGCGACCTGAGCCCGGTCTCCGACGAGGTGCTGCGCGGGGCGGCCGAGGTGGTCGTGCGGGCCGACCTCGACAGCCGGGCCGACGCCCTGGGACGGGTGCAGGACATCGGTGTGGACGCGGTCCTGTTCCCGACCGCGGGCAGCGCCGAGGACGTGGCGCTGCTGCTCGCCGACGCGCACGGCGCCGAGCTCGTGGTCACCGTCGGCACGCACGCGACGCTGCTGGAGTTCCTCGACCGCGGCCACTCCGGCACCGCCTCGACGTTCCTGGTCCGGCTCAAGCTCGGCGGCCGGCTGGTGGACGCGAAGGCGGCCAGCCGGCTGCACCGCAGCCGGATCTCGGCCGGGGCGCTGCTTCTGTTGATCTTCGTGACGCTGGTCGCGGTGGGCGTGATCCTCGCGCTGGCCGCCGACGGCCGGGCCTGGACGGCGATGGCCGCCGGCTGGTGGGACGACTCGTACGCCTGGGTGAAGGGTCTCGTGCAGTGATCGGCTTCCGGTACCACCTCGTCTCGCTGGCGGCCGTGCTGCTGGCCGTCGCCCTGGGCGTGCTGCTCGGCGCGACCCAGCTCTCCGGCGCGGTCGGCGACGACCTGCGCGGCCAGGTCCGCACGCTGACCAAGGACAACGGCGACCTGCGGGCGCAGGTGAAGTCCCAGCAGGCCCAGGTCCGTACGGACGACGCGGTCACCACCCAGTTCACCCCGAAGCTGCTCGCCGGGGCCCTGAAGGGATCGAAGGTCGTGGTCGTCGCGACGCCGCAGGCGGCCGATGCCACCACCGACGGCGTGGTCAAGGCGCTGCAGCAGGCGGGCGCGTCGGTCACCGGCCGGGTCCAGCTCACCGACGACTACGTCGACCCGACCCGGGCCGACGACGCCAAGTCCTACGTCACCGGCGGCGGTCAGCCGGCCGGCTTCCAGCTGCCCGAGTCCGACGACGCCGGTGTGCTGTCCGGCGCGCTGCTGTCGTACGCGTTGCTGGGCAACAAGGACGGCGACCCGAGCGCGGCGACCACCAGCGAGGTCGTCGCCGGCTTCGGCAGCCTGCGGATGCTGCGGGTCGACAGCGCGTCGGTCGCGCCGGGCGACCTGGCCGTCGTGGTCAGCTCCGGCCCGGTCACCGGGGCCGACCCGGCGCCGCGGCTGCAGACGCTGACCTCGCTGGTCTCGGCCCTGGACAGCGCCGGCAAGGGCGTCGTGGTCGCCGGCACCGCCGCCACCACCGCGGCCAACGGGCTGGTCGGCGCGGTCCGCTCCGACCGCGGGCTGGCCTCCGCCGTGTCCACCGTGGACGACGCCGACCGGCCGGTCGGGCAGGTCGCGTCGGTCTTCGCGCTGGCGCAGCAGGCCGCCGGGCGGGCGGGCCAGTACGGCACCGGCTCCGGGGTCGACGGGCCGTTCCCGCCGCTGTCCTCCTCCTGACCGGCGTCGGGCTGACCGGCGTCGGGCCGACCGGCTCCGGGGCTGACCGGCTCCGGGGCTGACCGGCTCCGGACAAACCGCAGGACCGCACGGCGCGGCGGGTCGGCGGGCAACCCGCTCGTGTTACCGTGAATTCCCGTGGATCGCGGGCGCATAGCAGACGGGCGCCCCGCACGCACACCGCGGGAGACCCCCTTGGCGCAGTACAGCCAGACCAAGCACGTCTTCGTCACCGGAGGCGTCGCGTCCTCGCTCGGCAAGGGGCTGACGGCCAGCAGCCTCGGCAGCCTGCTCAAGGCGCGTGGGCTCCGGGTGACGATGCAGAAGCTCGACCCGTACCTCAACGTGGACCCCGGGACGATGAACCCGTTCCAGCACGGCGAGGTGTACGTGACCGAGGACGGCGGTGAGACCGACCTCGACGTCGGCCACTACGAGCGGTTCCTCGACACCGACCTGCGGGCGTCGGCCAACGTCACCACCGGGCAGGTCTACTCCGCGGTGATCGCCAAGGAGCGGCGCGGCGAGTACCTGGGCGACACCGTCCAGGTCATCCCGCACATCACCAACGAGATCAAGGAGCGGATGCAGGCGGCCGCGCTGTC
The DNA here is from genome assembly GCA_035995165.1 of Mycobacteriales bacterium. Classification (NCBI taxonomy): domain Bacteria; kingdom Bacillati; phylum Actinomycetota; class Actinomycetes; order Mycobacteriales; species Mycobacteriales bacterium. The sequence continues at coordinate 8,547 of DASYKU010000040.1, read as the reverse complement.
GGAGGACCCGCCGGACGTCGTCATCACCGAGATCGGTGGCACCGTCGGCGACATCGAGTCGCTGCCGTTCCTGGAGGCGGCCCGGCAGCTGCGGCACGACGTCGGCCGGGACAACTGCTTCTTCCTGCACGTCTCGCTGGTGCCCTACCTGGCCCCGTCGGGCGAGCTGAAGACCAAGCCGACCCAGCACTCGGTGGCGGCGCTGCGCTCGATCGGCATCCAGCCCGACGCGGTGGTCTGCCGGTCGGACCGGGAGCTGCCGCCGGGACTCAAGCGCAAGATCTCGCTGATGTGCGACGTCGACACCGACGGCGTCGTCTCGGCGGTCGACGCGTCCTCGATCTACGACATCCCCAAGGTGCTGCACACCGAGGGCCTGGACGCGTACGTGGTGCGCCGGCTCGGGCTGCCGTTCCGGGACGTCGACTGGACCGTCTGGGGCGACCTGCTCGACCGGGTCCACCGTCCGAACCGGACGGTCACCGTGGCGCTGGTCGGCAAGTACGTCGACCTCCCGGACGCGTACCTGTCGGTGACGGAGGCGCTGCGGGCCGGCGGGTTCGCGCACCGTACGCGGGTCGAGATCCGCTGGGTGCCCTCCGACGACTGCGCCGACCCGGCCGGCGCGGCCACCGCACTGTCCGGTGTGGACGGTGTGCTGATCCCCGGCGGCTTCGGGGTGCGCGGCATCGAGGGCAAGCTCGGCGCGATCCGGTACGCGCGGGAGCGCCGCATCCCCACCCTCGGCCTCTGCCTCGGCCTGCAGTGCATGGTCATCGAGACCGCGCGCGACCTGGCCGGGCTGGCCGACGCGAACTCGACCGAGTTCGACCCGGACACGCCGCACCCGGTCATCTCCACGATGGCCGACCAGCTCGACGTGATCGCGGGCGAGCGGGACATGGGCGGCACCATGCGGCTGGGCGCGTACCCGGAGCGGCTGACCCCAGGCTCGATCGTGGCCGAGGCGTACGGGCAGGTGGAGGTCTCGGCCCGGCATCGTCACCGGTACGAGGTGAACAACGACTACCGGGATCGGCTCATCGCGGCCGGGCTGGTCGTCTCCGGTACCTCGCCCGACGGCCGGCTGGTCGAGTACATCGAGCTGCCGCGGGACACGCACCCGTTCTTCGTCGGCACCCAGGCCCACCCGGAGTTCACCTCCCGGCCGACCCGGCCGCAGCCGCTGTTCCGTGCGTTCGTCGCGGCGGCGCTGGATTACGAGGCCGCCGACCGGCTCCCGGTCGACGTCGAGCAGACCCCCGGCCGGCACGCGTCCGACCACAGTGGACGGTCGGTCGCGGGCGTGCCGGCATGACCGACTTCGACACCGTGTCCTCCCGCACCGTCTACACCGGACACGTCCTGCGGCTGCGGGTCGACGAGGTCCGGATGCCCGGCGGCGCGGTCAAGATCCGCGAGGTCGTCGAGCAGCCGGGCGCGGTCGGGATCGTCGCGCTGGACGAGGACGACCGGGTCGTGCTGATCCGGCAGTACCGGCACCCGGTGGGGGAGGTGCTGGTCGAGCTGCCGGCCGGGTTGCTCGACGTCCCGCACGAGCCGGCGTACGGGACCGCGGCCCGGGAGCTGGCCGAGGAGACCGGGCTCACCGCCGGTCGCTGGGACCTGCTGGTCGACCTGCGGGTCTCGCCCGGGCTCTCGCAGGAGGCGGTCCGGGTCTTCCTGGCCCGCGACCTCGCTGCGGTCCCGGCGGCGGACCGGTACGTCGGCACGGACGAGGAGACCGACCTCGGGGTGCACCGGATGGCGCTGGACGAGGCGGTCGCGGCGGTGTTCGCCGGCCACATCCAGAACTCGCTCGCGGTCACCGGGCTGCTGGCCACGGCGTACGCGCGCGACCACGACTGGTCGACGCTGCAGCCGGCGGACTCGCCGTGGCCGGCCCGCCCGGACCACTGAGGGCGCGCGTGTCGCAGGGGCGATCCTTCTGCCCCGGGCGGCCGGGTGCCTACACTGCGGCGGTCCGGCGCAGACGCGGCAACGGCGCCGCGGACGTCCGCCGTCGAGGAGGGAACGCGTCGTGAGGGTCGGGATCCCGCGGGAGGTCAAGGACCACGAGTACCGGGTGGCTATCACCCCGGCCGGGGTGCATGAGCTGACCCGGGCAGGGCACCAGGTCTACACCGAGAAGGACGCCGGCATCGGCTCCTCGCTGCCGGATGACGAGTTCGTCGCCGCAGGCGCGACGATCCTGGCCGACCCGGACGACGTCTGGGACGTCGACCTGGTGCTCAAGGTCAAGGAGCCGGTGGCGGAGGAATACCACCGGATGCGGGCCGGGCGCACCCTGTTCACCTATCTGCACCTGGCCGCCTCGCGCGAGTGCACGCAGGCGCTGCTCGACTCGGGCATCGACGCGGTCGCGTACGAGACCGTGCAGACGCCCGACGGGGCGCTTCCGCTGCTGGCCCCGATGTCGGAGGTCGCGGGCCGGATGGCCCCGCAGGTCGGCGCCCACACGCTGGAGCGGGCCCAGGGCGGCCGCGGCGTCCTCATGGGCGGCGTCTCCGGGGTGTACGCGGCGAAGGTCGTCGTGCTCGGCGCCGGCGTGTCCGGCATGAACGCGGCCGCGATCGCGCTCGGCATGCAGGCCGAGGTGCTGGTGCTCGACCGCAACATCGACAAGCTCCGCTCCGCGGACCGGATCTACCAGGGCCACCTGCAGACCATCGCCTCCAACGGGTACGAGATCGAGCGGGCCGTGCTGGACGCGGACCTCGTCATCGGCGCGGTGCTGGTGCCCGGGGCCAAGGCGCCGATGCTCATCAGCGACGAGCTGGTCGCCCGGATGCGGCCGGGCTCGGTGCTGGTCGACATCGCCGTCGACCAGGGCGGCTGCTTCGAGTCCTCCCGGCCGACCACGCACTCGGACCCGACGTACACGGTGGCCGGGTCGGTCTTCTACTGCGTGGCCAACATGCCCGGCGCCGTCCCGCACACCTCGACGTACGCGCTGACCAACGTGACGATGCCGTACGCGCTGGAGCTGGCGAACCGGGGACTGCGCGACGCGGTCCGCGAGTCGCCGGCGCTGCTGCCCGGGGTGAACGTGGTCAACGGCCAGGTCACCAACGAGCCGGTGGCCGAGGCCCACGGCATGACGTCGGTGCCGGTGGAGCAGGCGCTGTCGCTTTGAGACCGTCCACTGTGGAGGGCCCGGCGGCGGTGACCCGCCGCCGGGACGGTCTGTCCACAGTGGTGGGGGAGTACCTCGCGCATCTGTCGGTCGAGCGGGGGGTCGCGGCCAACACGCTCTCCGCGTACGGCCGCGACCTTCGGCGGTACTCCGAACACTTGGCCGCGCAGGGCATCTCGACGCTGGGCGCGGTCTCGGAAGCCATGGTGGCCGGGTTCCTGGCCGCGCTGCGGGAGGGCGACGAGGACCACCCGCCGCTGTCGGCGTCCTCGGCCGCGCGGGCGGTGGTCGCGGTCCGCGGGCTGCACCGGTTCGCCGCCCGGGACGGGATCGTGCCCGACGACGTCGCCCGTGCGGTCCGGCCGCCGGCCCCGCCGCGGCGGCTGCCCAAGGCGATCTCGGTCGACGACGTCGAGCGGCTGCTGGAGGCGGCCGGCTTCGACGGCACCCCGCTGGCGCTGCGGGACCGGGCCCTGCTCGAGATGCTCTACGGCACCGGGGCCCGGATCTCCGAGGCGGTCGGGCTCGCGATCGACGACCTCGACCGGCCCGGGACGGCGGTGATCCTGCGGGGCAAAGGTGGCAAGGAACGCATCGTCCCCGTCGGGTCGTACGCGTTGAAGGCGGTCGACGACTATCTCGTCCGGGCCCGGCCGGTGCTCGCGGTCGGTGGCCGGGGTACGCCGCTGCTGTTCCTCAATGCCCGCGGCGGACCGCTGTCCCGGCAGAGCGCCTGGACGATCCTGGGGGTGGCGGCCGAGCGGGCCGGGCTGGCGACCGAGATCTCGCCGCACACGCTGCGTCACTCGTACGCGACCCACCTGCTCGACGGGGGCGCGGACGTCCGGGTCGTGCAGGAGCTGCTCGGGCACGCCTCGGTGAGCACCACGCAGGTCTACACACTCGTCACCGTCGATCGGCTGCGCGAGGTGTACGCGACGGCGCATCCGCGGGCGCTCTGATTCTCTTTGCCCTTTTCGGGCAACCCTGCGTCTTTGCCCTTTCGGCAGCCCGGCGTCTTTGCCCTTTCGGGCAGCCCGGCGTCGTCCACACGCCGGTCCCCAGGTTCTCCACGGTTCGTCCACAGGGGCGCGCCGAGTTGTCCCCAGCTTCGGTGGGGCGGCTTGTCCCCCGTCCGGGGTCGTCCTACAGTCGCCACGCCGTCGGCGTGATGGCTAGACGATAGAGAGGCCAACGGACTCATGGGCATGTCGACAAAGGGCGGTGGGGAGGATTCCGCCCTCGTCGCCGTCGACGACATGCGCGCCGCCGTCCGGCGGACCAAGCGGGACGGCAACGAGCCCCGCGACGACGTCGAGGAGCCTCGGACCACCGGCCGGGCCGCCGACCCCGCGACCCAGCGCCGGCCCCGGCACACCCCGGAGCCCGAGCCGCTGCAGTCCCACGGTCCCGCCCGGGTGGTCGCGCTGTGCAACCAGAAGGGCGGCGTCGGCAAGACGACGTCGACGATCAACCTCGGCGCGGCGCTGACCGAGTACGGCCGGCGGGTGCTGCTGGTCGACTTCGACCCGCAGGGCGCGCTCTCGGTCGGGCTCGGCATCCAGCCGCACCAGCTGGACCGCACGATCTACGACGTGCTGATGGAGTCCTCGGTCACGCTCGACGACGTGCTGCTGAAGACCAACGTCCCCGGCATGGATCTGGTCCCGAGCAACATCGACCTGTCCGCGGCCGAGGTGCAGCTGGTCAACGAGGTCGCCCGGGAGCAGACGCTGGCCCGCGCGCTCGCGCCGGCGCTGCCCGACTACGACATCGTGCTCATCGACTGCCAGCCCTCGCTCGGGCTGCTCACGGTCAACGCGCTCACCGCCGCGGACGAGGTGCTGATCCCGCTGGAGTGCGAGTTCTTCAGCCTGCGCGGGGTGGCGCTGCTCATCGACACCATCGAGAAGGTGCGCGAGCGGCTCAACCCGCGGCTGCACATCGAGGGCATCCTCGCCACGATGTACGACGCGCGCACCGTGCACGGCCGCGAGGTCTTCGCCCGGGTGGTGGAGGCGTTCGGGGACACCGTCTTCGACACGGTGATCACCCGTACCGTGCGGTTCCCGGAGACGACCGTCGCCGGTGAGCCGATCACCACCTGGGCACCGAGCTCGTCGGGCGCCCAGCAGTACCGTGCTTTGGCCAAGGAGGTGCTCGCCCGATGAGTCGGCGTCCGAGTTTGCCCGGCGCCGCCGAGCTGTTCCGCTCCACGGGCGGTCCCGGCTCCGGCTCCGGGGATGCACCCCCACCCGCGTCCGCGCCGGCCGCCACCGAGTCGCGGCGTGCTCCCGAACGCGCCGCCGACCGGCTGGCCCGGCTGGGCGCGCCTCGCGAGGAGGAGCCGCCGTCCACACCGGACGACGACTTCGACATCGTCGCCCCCGAGCCGGCTCCGGCCGTCCGGGCGCTGCGACCGTCCACAGAGGACGACTTCGCCGAGTCCGTCGCGGCGCGCGCCCCGGCCCGGATCCGGCAGACCCGTCGGCAGCCGCTCCGCGGGGGAGCGGACCGCCAGCCCAGCGGGCGCGAGAAGCACGACGAGAAGATCACCGTGTACTGCTCGGCCGAGGAGCTCTTCGAGCTGGAGCGGGCCCGCCTCGCGTTGCGCGGCGACCACGGGATGGTCGTCGACCGCGGCCGGATCGTGCGGGAGGCGGTCGCGGTCGTGCTGGCCGACCTGGATGCCAAGGGCGAGAGCTCGATCCTCGTCCGACGGCTGCGCGAGTCGTAGTGGGTGCGATCCCGGCCCCGGCGCGTAAGCCCGGGGAGTCCTGACGTGCTGCGCGCGGTCAGTCACCCGACCGCGTTCCTCGGCATGCTCGTCGGGTTCCTCATCGCCGTCCCGGTCCAGGCGTACGTCCAGGCGTCGTGCGCCCGGGCCTTCGGGGACCGGCCGGCGTTCCGGCGCGCGTTCGGGGACCGGCTGACCATGCGCCGGGTCGGCGACCTGCGCCGGGTGCTCGACCCGTTCGGGGCGGTCGCCGCGTTGCTGGGCGGGCTCGGCTGGGGGGTGACGCCGGACATCCAGCTGCGCTCCCGCGGCCGGCTCGCGGTGTCGCTGCTGGCCGGGCCGTTCGCGGTGGCGATCCTCGGGGTGCTGGCCGTGCTCGGCTTCGTACTCGTCGGCGGGCCGGCCGGGTTCCTGCCCGGGCTCGGTCCGGGTTCGCTGCTGACCGGGATCGACGGGCCGGCGGCGCAGCTGTTCTTCCTCGGGCTGGCGCTGGAACTGCTCGGGGTGGCGGTGCTGGCGCTGGTGCCGTTGCCGCCGCTGCCGGGATGGCGGTTGCTGGAGCTGGCCTCGACCGGGTCGGTCGGCTGGCAGCGGGCCCGCGAGTACCTGGTGGAGAAGAACCTCGGCGTGCTCGCGCTGCTGGTCCTGCTGATCCTGCCGCTGGGTGGGTCGGTGCCGCTGCTCCTCAACATCGTCGACACAGTCGTTGGTTCACTTCTCGATCTCGCCGCTTAGGTCTTTGTACGTATGTCGATAGAGAGGCAAAGCGATGTCGCGTTGGGCCGGGGGTCGGCTGGACTACCGTCGACGCCCGTGAACGCGCCGCTCCACCCTGCCGGGCCCACGCCGGCCGCGGTCCCGGCGCCCCCACCCCCCGCCCCTTCCTCCTCGCCGGATCCTGCGCCGCTGGCGCCGGACTCGCCAGCTACCTCCTCGGCGGTCCCCGCCTCGCCGGCTTCCTCTTCGCCGGCGCCTGACTCTTCGCCGGCGCCTGACTCGGCGGCGGTTTCGGACTCGGCCGCGGTTTCGGTCTCGGACTCGGACTCGGCCGCAGTTTCCGACTCGGCTGCGGTTTCCGACTCGGCTGCGGTTTCCGACTCGGCCGCAGTTTCCGACTCGGCCGCGCCGCGCGGCCCGGCCGACGCCGACGATTCGGCGGGTGCAGCATCGCTGGGTTCGGCCGGGTCGGTCGCCGAGACAGGTGCGGCCGACGAGCGTGCTGCGCCCGGCTCGGCAGACGCTCCGGGTCTGGCCGACCAGGCAGGTCCGTCCGACGCATCCACCGCCTCTCGCCCCGGCGGTGCGGCTCGTCCCGGCGGTGCGGCCGACGGAGACGGTGCGGCGGGGGCTCCCGTTTCGGCCGATGCGAATGCGTCGGCCGGAGTCGGCGGCGGGGTCGCCGGGTCAGGTGCGGTCGGTGTCGTGGAGGCGGGGTCGGGTGGCTCGGGGGAGCGGGAGGCCGGATCTCGTCCGCCGGCGTTCGAGGTCAAGCTGGCGAACTTCGAGGGCCCCTTCGACCTCCTGCTGACGCTGATCTCCAAGCACCAGCTCGACGTCACCGAGGTCGCGCTGTCCCGGGTGACGGACGAGTTCATCGTTTACATCCGCGCGCTGGGGTCGTCCTGGGACCTCGGCCAGGCGACCGAGTTCCTCGTCGTCGCCGCGACCCTGCTCGACCTCAAGGCCGCCCGCCTGCTGCCGGCCGCCGAGGTCGAGGACGAAGAGGACCTGGCGCTGCTCGAGGCACGGGACCTCCTGTTCGCCCGCCTCCTGCAGTACCGCGCGTACAAGCAGGCCGCAGCCCACCTGCAGACGCTGGAGCGAGCGGCGGCCAAGCGGTTCCCGCGGTCCGTACCGCTCGACCCGCGCTTCGCCGACCTCATGCCGGAGCTGTTGCTCAGGATCAGCCCGGAGCAGCTCGCCCGCATCGCCGCCGAGGCGCTGCGTCCCAAGCCGCCGCCGGTCGTGTCGATCACGCACATCTACGCGGCCCGGGTCAGCGTCCGCGAGCACGCGATGATCCTGCGCGAACGGCTGGCCCGAAGCGGCAAGTCGACCTTCCGCACGCTGACCCAGGACTGCGAACACACCGTCGAGCTGGTGGCGCGTTTCCTCGCGCTGCTCGAGCTGTACCGGGAGGGTGCGGTCGCCTTCGACCAGGTCGCACCGCTGGGGGAGTTGTGGGTGCGCTGGACCGGAGCGGTCGGCACCGACGAGCCGGTCGAGGACGAGAACATGGACGAGGAGTACGGGTGAGCGAGTCCCTCAACCCCCGAGTTGAAACGAATTCTCAGAATTCGTCCGACTCTCAATCCGAGCTACAGACCCGGTCGCTCGATATCACCACGACCTCGTCCAACTCTGCTCCCGTCGGTACGTCTCCCTATCCGTTTATCGACCCGACAACATCGACGTCCGAGTTCACCGCAGCTCCCGGCTCCTCGCCAGATGACGCGAACTCCCCGCCGACCAACTTGACCGCGTCCGAGCCCGACCCGAACCCCACCAACGCCGCTCCCACTCCTGCTTCGCCCGCGTCCGAAGGCCCCGCGTCCGAAGGCCCCGCGTCCGAAGGCCCCGCGTCCGAAGGCCCCGCGTCCGAAGGCCCCGCGTCCGAAGGCCCCGCGTCCGAAGGCCCCGCGTCCGAAGGCCC